>CATMVR010000018.1 GCA_950075905.1 uncultured Persicitalea sp.
TCTTGCCCAGTCAGTGGTCGATGCTGTAACTCTACACCCTGCGTGGTGAGTACCCGGAGCTTCTGATACTGCCTGACGCCATGCAGCTCAACGCTTTTATCGGCCGGATTGGGCACCGCGTACGGACCTGCCGCCGTACTTTCTTCGGCGGTACCGGTAATATTATCAAACAACTCTTCCACTTTTACGGAAGTAAAATGAAGATTGGCCAGTCCGGTACCGAGGTCAAAAACAAGTCGTGCCCCGGGATCGGTGGCGTCATTCATCACAAAAACGAAAGAATTTTCCTTCTCCTGTTCCCCAAAAGTCATGCTTTTATACCCAGAATAGGCCGGATAGGGGGCGGAGGCTTTGCCTGTGTACACGGTAAACGTATGCGGTACGGACGAAAAACCACGCACCGAAACGCGGTATTGGCGGTTTTTTACCAGTGTTAGTTTATCTTTCAGCAGTTGTACCTGCCAGCTTTGGGCGGTTACGCGCCGTATATCCACGGCAAGAGCCTGATTGGCCTGTTGCATCGTGGCCAATGCTTCGCCCTGCGTCTGGAGCGTCCAACCCTCCGTGTTTGTGGCGAAAGCACTTTCGTAGAGCGTAACCCGGAATAGCGATTTTGCCGGCGGCATGGGTGTTGTAAGGAGGGCATCGACCAGGGGCTGCACGTATTGGTTGGTCGTAGGGTTGAAAATACCAAAGCCCGCGCTAAACTCCCAATAAGCCCAGCTAAACCCCTGCTCTTCAAACCAGCGGGCCAGAAAGGTGGTCCAGCGTTGCCGACTGGCCAGATCGGCTTTTTGGTAGGCTCCAAACTCCCCCACATGGATGGGAAGCTGATGTTTTTTGGCAAACTGCACCAGCGGCTCAAATTCCTGCCTGACTTCATCGCGCTCGGAGTCGAGGTCTTTCCACGTAGTGCCAAGCCAGGATTGGGCATCACTGCCTACCCATTCGGCTCCCTGATGCGTAAAACGGAACGGATTATAGTAGTGTACCGACAGAATGAGCCGCGGATCGGCGGGAGGTTTGAGATACGGAACTCCCGCCAGACCTCCGTATAGAGCCAACCCCATGACAACGGTGCGGGTGGGGTTGGTTTTTCTGATTTTACCCAAAGCTTCGGCAAAGTATTCGTTCCAGAGTTCTGGCGTTAGCTTCCCGTTGGGTTCATTGAGTACTTCAAACAGCAGTTTTTCGTCATACTCTTTGAAGTAGGCCGCAATCTGCTCCCACTGAGCCAGAAATCGCGGTTTGGCTTGTTCGGGGTGGGTGAAAAGTTCTTCGTGGTGGTGCATGTTGATAATCACGTACAGCCCCTGTTGGTGGGCCTCATCAATCACCTGCCTGATACGTCGCAGAAAGGCGGCATCAAGGGTATAGGGAGGTACGAGCTGGGCGCGCTGCGGGGTGTCCCAGCGAATCGGTATTCTGACGTGCTTAAAGCCCAGGGAGGCAATCCGTTGAAAATAATCGGACCGGTAGGGGTTGCCCCATGCGTTTTCGGAGGGGGCCTCAAATATATTACCCATATTGATACCCCGGCCCAGTTGGCGGTTCAGTTCGGCTATGCCGGAGGTACCCTGCCCCCTGGCCTGATACCCCACACAAAGCCCGATCAATACTACATAGGACAGTACCTTCATGCAAAAACTCTTTTTTCTGATAAAGATACGGCAAGTCTGTTTGTACTTGCCAGGATTGAACAATTACAGCCAGCGGCTGAGATTGCCCAACACGCCGTAGGCAGGCAGATCAGGAGATTATTTGCCAGATTTTTTTATCTTTAAGGTTTGAATACTTTAAGAAAAACCGCCTCCATGCTATTACGTGTCTGCCTGTTGCTGCTTTTACCACTATTCCTGCGAGCACAATCCATCCAACCCAATGCCATCAAAATAGCCCGGGATGCCTACGGGGTACCACATATTTTTGCCAAAACCGATCCCGAAGTAGCCTATGGCCTGGCCTGGGCGCACGCCGAAGACGATATTGCCACCATCCAGCTCACTATGCTGGCCGGGCAGCATTCGCTGGCGAAGCTGAAAGGAAAAGACGGCGCTACGATAGATTACATCGTACAATTGCTGCGCTGCCGCGAGGTAGTGGATACCCAATTTTCGACGCTTTCGCCGGATTTCGTCCGGCTCATCGAAGGGTACGTACAGGGCCTGAATGCCTATGCAGCCAAACACCCCAAAGAAGTGCTGGTAAGGGGTTCGTTTCCGGTCAATGTCCGGGAGTACCTTACCTCCATTGTGTTTTCTACCTCTATTATCTCCGGGGTAGATAAGGTACTTTCGTCCATTGTCAGCGGGAAGGTTGCGATGCTGAAAGAGTTTGAATCCGGCGGCTCCAACGCCATGGCCGTTCATGCCAGCAAAACCACTGACGGCCACAGCTATCTGGCTATTAACTCCCACCAGCCGCTCGAAGGCCCCGTGGCCTGGTATGAGGCGCACCTGTGCAGCGAGCAGGGCTGGAACATGCTGGGTGGGCTTTTTCCTGGCGGACCGGTGGTTTTTCTGGGAACTAACGAAAACCTGGGTTGGGCGCACACGGTCAATCATCAGGACAAAATTGATGTCTATCAACTCGAAATAAACCCCGATGATCCGTATCAGTACCGGTTTGACGGGAAATGGGAGCGGCTGGAAGCCAAAAAGGTCAAGCTGAAAGTAAAGGTGGGGCCGATCCGGGTACCCGTCAAAAAAGAGGTTCTGTGGAGCAAGTACGGCGCCACGCTCCGAAACGACCAGGGGACGTTTTCGATAAGGTTTGGGGCCAATCAGGACATCCGGGCCGCTGAGCAGTGGTACCGCATGAACAAGGCCCGGAATTTCGCCGAATTTTACAAAGCCATGGAGATGACGGCTATTCCGGGGTTCAATACTATCTATGCCGATCGCAACGATACCATTTTCTATGTCAGCAACGGCAAAATTCCACTGCGCAATCCGGCCTACGACTGGCAGGGTACCTTGCCCGGAAATACGTCCCGTACCCTATGGACCCAATACCATCCTGTACAGGATTTGCCCCAGTACCTCAATCCGGAAAGTGGGTACCTTTTCAATACCAACAATACCCCCTACAATGCTACTGGCAGAGGAGATAACCTGGCCGCGGATGATTTTGATCAGACCATGGGATACGAAACTATCGACAACAACCGGAGCCTGCGGATGCAGGAGCTTTTTGGACTGTACGACCAGTTGAGCTACGAAAATTTTAAACGGATTAAATACGACAATCAGTTGCCAGCCAAACTGGCCTATCCAACTGACCTGGAAGTACTTTTCGGGGTGGATACCGTAGCGAATGCGGACATAAAACCTTTGGTGAAGACCTTGCAGGAGTGGGACCGGAAATCAGATGCAGATAGTCAGGGGGCGGCGGTATTTCTGATGTGCTACCGGTATTTTTACGATAAATTCGCCAAAACCGGCTATGACCAGTCGCCGGGTGAAGCCGAGTTCGTACAGGCGCTCCGTACGGTAAAAAGTGAGCTCCTCACCACTTTTGGGCGTTTAGATGTTACCCTGGGCGAGTTTCAGAAACTGGTAAGGGGGAGGAAGGTACTCCCGATCTGGGGCCTGCCCGATGTGATTACGGCCATCTACCCCACCGAGTACAAAGATGGTAAAGTAAAAGCCGCTGCCGGTGAATCCTACATTGAGCTGGTGAGGTACCCAAAAGACGGCCTGCCGATTATCGAATCGGTGATCAACTACGGGGCCTCCAATCGGCCCGATAGCCCCCATTATGCCGATCAGATGGAGCTGTTTGTGGAGCAAAAAACCAAGAAAATGACCCTGGACAAAGAACAGGTACTCCGGGAAGCCAAAAGAATTTATTCTCCTCAATAATCTATCAAGTACCATGCTTTCGCACGTTCACCATATCGCCATCATTGCGTCTGACTACGAAAAATCCAAGCATTTTTATACCCAAGTTCTGGGGTTGACTCCCGTAAGGGAAGTGTACCGGGAGGCACGGCAATCGTGGAAGCTGGACCTGGCCCTGAACGGGCAGTACATTATCGAGCTGTTTTCATTTCCTTCGCCCCCCGCCCGGGTGTCGAGGCCCGAAGCGGCCGGGATGCGGCATCTGGCATTCGGTGTTGCCGATCTGGACGAAGCGGTGCGGACGCTCGGTGACAAAGGATTACTGACCGAGCCCATCCGTACTGATGAGTTTACAGAAAAGCGTTTCACGTTTTTTGCCGATCCAGACGATCTGCCCATCGAGCTGTACGAACTCTAAGCTCAGAAGGGCGTCATGCGCGGTATTTTGGCCAGGAACATAGCCCGGATACTGGTTTTGGGCTGCCGGCAGAGGTAGACCCGGGTGCCGTGCTCGCGGGCATAGGGATTTTGAATTCGGCCTACTTCCCGTACTTCGGCAAAAAGCCGGGGGATGTCTTCACCCATTTCGTCGTTCACATAGATAAATTCCTGAATATCCTGCGGCAAGCGGCCCGGAGCCCAATACAAAAAGCTTTCGTGGAAGGAAATCGGCTCCGGTAACCCGTATTTCCGGCCAATGACCATAATGGCACCGGCTTGTCCGTAGTTTTCGCAGTAGATCAGCACCTGCGCTTTATTGGCTGTCTGGTGGTAGGCGGTGTGCACAAGCTGAGTCAGTTCCTCCCAACCCAGCATGTCGGCGTAGTCCTGGGGCAATTGGTGGAGGGTGCCATCCTCAAACCGCCGGCCGGCGTCAACCCCGTACTTCGTATCCAATTGTTGAAAGTAAGCTATCAGACCCTCTAGCGGGTAAATCGGCAGCCCCATGGGAAGCAGGGGTAGGATGGTCAGCGTCATGAGCAGTGGCAAAAGCACCCGGAACACGGGACGCAACAGCCATCGCTCCCAACCCACGGCCCCGGCGGCTATCAGGGTAGGATATACCCCCGCCGTGTAGTAGCTTTTTCCGCGTAGCAGGCACAGTAACGCTACTGCCAGCACCGTCGAGAGAACTACGCTACGGTACGTAGGGTGCCGAAATAAGAACAATAGACCCATGAACACCAGGGGTGCCACCGAGAAGATAAAAAGAAGCTGCTCGGCCAGAAAGCCCGCCCGGCTTACGTATACCAGTTGGCTATCTTGCAGGGCCACCATGTGCTGCGCTACGGGAAAATCGTGCAAGTATTGCCAGACGAGGTTAGGAGAAAAAACCAGAAAGACGAGCGCCATGGCCCCATAGAATGCTCGGTTTTTGAAGACAGTACGGTTGGTAACTAGTAAAGCCAGCAACAGGCAAAAAGCCAGCAGCGCGATCAGGTACTTATTGAGCAGGCCCACCCCCAGCGTGGCACCCAGGGCATAGAGGTAGGTAGGGGAGTTGGTATTGAGAAAGCGGATGAGCCAGAAATAGGAGAGGGTCCAGAAAAGAATATCCAGAAATACCGGCTGGTACAGAAAAAACGCCCGGAGCATCAGGGGTGCAATGACCATCCCAACGGCCGCCAGTAGCTGAGCGTACTTTTGTCCGCCCAATTCGCGGGCTATGGCCGCGCCCAGCACCACCATGACCCCACTGCCCAGGGCTGGCAATAACTTCACGGCCAGCACCGAGTAGCCAAACAGTGAGCCCATTACCCAGGCCAGCAGGCCCACCAGCGGAGGTACGGAGGCATAGCCGGCGGCGGGATGCATACCCAGCGAAAAGTAGAGGAGTTCGTCGCGGTGGTATTCCAGATTTTGGTAAAAAACGAGGTGGAGGAGTATATTCAGGAAGGCCAGAATCCAGATCCAGGGCGAGAGGCGGGTAGAAGTTTGCATAGCGGGGTATGACTAAAATTTGCTTATCAGGTAGGCTTGTTAAAGGTATTGTTTTTGGCGTGAGCGGCAATGGACTCATAATTGTAAATACCTTTGTAAGGGATTATTACCCCCTGTTCTCTTCTAAGAAGCGGTTTGAGTTAATCTTGTTATGCCAAAAATGGTGCTTTTTAGCCAATCCTACGTCACTCAAATCCTCATTTAGCGCTGCCAAACGTCGGATTTGGCGTCTTGTCTTGTCAAAAAAACACTCATTTTTATCTATAAAATTTAACTCAAACCGCTTCTAAAAGCCCTGCTATACATGAAAAATCGTTTTGTTCTTGCTCTTATATTCTTTCTGTCAGGAGCCATGGTGAGCTGCCAGAAAGATCTTTATACCTCCCGGCTGCATCCTTTTCCTACCTACGTAGATACCGAATCGAAGCCGGTGCAGTACCAGGAAAAAAAGGTTTATACGACCTCTGAGGGCGTATCGGCCTCCAACCTGTTTAACGGAGCGCGACTCAATGGGTTTGAACAGATAAACGACAGTACGTTTACCGCCACGATCGAACCCGAAAACACGCCCATCAACCCTAGCCCCTGGTACGCGTTTCAGCTGTGGGGGAGTTCTCCCCGGAAAGTATACCTCAATATTCATTACACCCATGGAAAGCACCGCTATACACCCAAACTTTCGGAGGACGGGCTCCACTGGCGTGAGCTGGATACCACCCGGTTGACCCGGATCGGGAACGATGTGCAGCTGGAACTGGACCTCAAAGCGGACACTCTGTGGGTAGCCGGGCAGGAGCTTTTCTCTACTAATCATCTGCAAGCATGGCTAGCCCGGAAAACGCGCGAGAACGAGGCTGTAAGAGTACGTTCCTACGGCAAGAGTAAGCTGGGTCGGGATCTTTATACGGCTACACTCTATCCGGCCACCAAAAAAAACAAACAGCTAATCGTGCTGATGAGCCGGCAGCACCCGCCCGAGATCACGGGGCAGTTGGCCTTTCTTCATTTTACGGAGCGCCTGCTGGAAGATGACTCGCTGACCAGAACTTTCCGGCAAAAGTACCAGATACTGCTCTTTCCGATGCAGAACCCCGACGGGGTAGACCTGGGGCATTGGCGACATAACGCCGGGGGAGTCGATCTGAACCGGGACTGGGACCGATACCATCAGTCCGAAAACCAGCAGATGGCCGACTACCTGATCAGCTACGCCAATAAGCAACAAGCCAGCGTAGTTCTGGGTCTGGATTTTCATTCGACCTGGGAGGATGTGTACTACACCAATCGCTCGGACACCGCCACGGTTTACCCCGGGTTTACCAGCCGTTGGCTCGGGGGAATCAAAGAGTCAATTTCTGGCTACGAACCCGATATTCAGCCCTCCAATATCGGGCAACCCGTATCAAAGGGCTGGTTTTTTGTGACGTTTGGGGCCGTGGGCATTACCTACGAAATCGGCGACGATACTGACCGGGAGTTTATCGGGGTCAAAAGCCGTATAGCGGCCGAAAAAATGATGGAAGTACTGCTGCAAAAATAAAGAGGAGCCCCGGTGCCGGGACTCCTCTTCTTTACACTCAGGCAAACGGTTTGATCCGCTATTTGTTCACCTCCGTTTCCACAAAAATGCCCGGATCGCGCGGCGCGTTGGGATTGGCACTCAGCTCGGTTTGGGCCACGATGAATCGTTGCGGATACTTGCTGGCCGTGGCCGAGTTGAAGGGAGGCAGCACAGCAATGTCTCTCTCTTTGGCTCCCAGCCTTCTCAGGTCATCGAAGCCCAGCGTGTTGGTAAAGCCCGTCACGTACCTTTCCTGAATGATTTCGCGGAGCAGGGCCCGATTCTGGGGAATGCCATCGGCGTTTTCGATGCCGCCCGGCGCAAAGTCGGCCAGGGTATAGGCGTCGTATTTCAGGGCATCGGCGGCATTCAGTTTGTCGAAGCCTTTACCCGATGCCAGAAATGCGCGTAGGGTATTCAGGTATCCCAAACCTTCTTCCGGCTTACCGGCCCGGGTGGCGGTTTCGGCCAAAATCAGCAGATTTTCCTCGTAACCAATCAATGTCATGGGCCGACCGGCGGCGGCTATCCCTTTGTTGTTGTTGGCAGCGTTGCCGTCGAAGCGGTAGTACGTCAAACGGGCCGCTTCATTGGTTTTGCTGTTGCCACGGCTAGTGAGCAACTTATCCAGATAAGAGCCCGTAAATGCCCAGTAGCCGCCCCGCTCGTTGATCATCTTATAGTTGAGGTTCAAACTACCGTTGCCAATATTGGGTGGGGTAAATACAAGCGCTTCGCTGGTTGCCGAGATGCCTTTCAGTGCCGACTGGTAGGCTTTGTCGTACTCACGAGTGTAGATGTACATCCGGGCTTTCAGGGTATGGGCTACCTTTGCCCATTTGAGGGTATTGCCCGCAAAGTGCAGATCTTCGGGTACAGCGGTGTTGGTGGCAGCACCCAGGTCGGCAATGGCGCCGTCGAGCAGGGTTTGCAGCTGAGCGAAAACTTCTTTCTGCGAATCAAACTTGGGATCATCGATACCGTCTGTGGCAATTTCACTGTACGGGGCATCGCCGAACAGGTTAGCGATGGTACCAATCGAATTGGCTTCCAAGACCTTTGAGATACCCGAGTACTGAGCCGCTTTGGGGCTGTTTTTGGTATGCTCGCGCATCAGGCGCGCCTGCTTGGCTACTCCCTGATAGGCGTGCTCCCATACGGTGCTGGTTTCTTCGGCCGAGAGGTTGTACTCATAAATACTCTTGTACAACAGCGCCGTTCCGACGGTTTGCCCGCTCCACATGCCACCAATCCGGGTCAGGTGGCCCAGCTGGTTGCCAACGTTGGCCAGTTCGATGCCTTTCAGTAGGAGAACACCGGCCTCAAAGTTATCGGATGATATCTCGTTTGGATTATCGTTGATTCCCTCCACCAGCGACTCACAGCTGTACGAAGAGCCGATGAGGAACGCCAGAAGGATATATTTTATCTTTTTCATATACATTTCTTTTAAAGGGAAGCTCAATTAATAGTTTATTTTCATGCTGAATACCCACGAACGCGTACTGGGGTTGGTGAAGTACTCAATGCCAAAGCCATTGTCCACGCCAGATTGATTGACCTCGGGGTCGATTCCCTTGATTTTGGTCCAGAGCACCAGATTACGACCCGAGAAGGAGAGGTCAATGGAGCTTAACTTGGTGGCTTTTCTGAATTTCTCACCGCTGATGCTGTATCCGAGTGATACCTCACGGAGGCGGGTCCAGCTACCATCGTTGATCGAAAACTCGTTAATGGCCGAGCCTCCCAAACCGCCCCCCAGGGTAGTATACCACTGCTCGTCGAGCAGCACGTCGCCACCGCCGTAGTTGCCGATATTGCCACGCACCACGCTGCCGGCGGGAAAAATCTTGCCAGCGGCATTTTTAAGGTCTTTCGTCAGCGTGACTTCATCCTCGGTATCCGTATAGGTACCGAAGCTATTCAATACAAAACGGGTTCTTTCGGCAAAATCCCCACCCTGATAGGTCTCAAAAAGTACGTTGAAGTTAACCTTCTTGAAAAAGCCCCGTATGCCGAAGCCTCCCCGCCAGTCGGGGTTAGGGTTGCCAATGATACCTTGCTGAGGATCAAGTTTAGGGAAGCCGTTTTCATCAAGTACCAGCGAGCCATCCGGATTGCGGGCAGCCCGGCTGCCAAACAGAATGCCCAAAGGCTGTCCTACAATGGCGTTGGAGGTGATCGACTGATTTGTAAGATCCACACGGTCCACTCCGGCCAGGTCAAGTACTTTGTTCCGGTTGTTGTTATAGTTACCATACAGGTCCAGGCCGTAGTCGTTATTACGCAAAAGCTGGTAGCTGAGATCAACTTCCAGACCCTTATTCTCCATGCGGCCGGCATTGGCGTACTTAGACAAAAACCCTGAGCTGGGTGACTGGTTGACCGCCAGCAGAATGTCCCGGATTTCGTTTTGATAGTAGGTAGCACCGAGTGTCAGGCGATCTTTGAAAAAGCGCAGGTCGGTACCAATCTCAAACTCGGTTTTGATTTCGGGTTTCAGGTTCGGGTTCCCCTGGTCGTCGTTCAGTCTAAATCCTCCTCCAAACTCATTGATGTCCAGGGCGTCGTCGTAGGTAGAGTAGGTAAAGGTCTCGTAGGTAGTACCAAATCGATAAGCACTTGGCTGTACTCCCACTTGACCGTAGGCCAGGCGTAACTTTCCAAACGAAAGAATGTTTCCTTTCACGTTAGGAAGGTCGGTAAACTGCCAGGCCAGATCCATAGAGGGGTAAAAGTAAGTACCCTGAATGGTCGAGGCTGCCTCCTGGGTTCCCGAAAGGTTCAGGAAAACCTGATTCAGGAAGTCAAACGATAGAATGGAGTACAATCGGTTGGACCGGATGTGGTTGGTGTTGTTGGAGACTTCGAAGGGGGCAATACCGTTGGTGAAGGTTTGCAACTGGCTATTTACCAGAAAATTGCTGGTGGCGGCATAAAGCACCTTCCGGTTGCGGTCATTGATGTTATAGCCCACTGTTGCATTCAGACCTACTTTGTCGGGTATCAGATTGGGAAAGTCCAGACGGGCAATGGCGTCAAGGTTGATTTCGGTATTGGTAAAATCTTCATTGTCCAGGCGTCCGTTGACAAAACTAGCCGACCCGATCGGGGAGAAATAAACGCGCTTGTCCACGTAGGTGTCTACCCCACCGCGCAGGTCAAGTTGCAACCAGCTGATGGGGTTGATGTTCAGGTTGGTATTGGCGTTGAAACGGTTGACCGTGGTGGTTCCTTTCTGCTCATCGGTAGTCCAGAGCGGATTATTATAAACGGGGTTGATGTTATTGCCCAGGTACCGGCGGTAGCTACGCTGACGGTTGGGGAAAGCCACCCCGGCATTATTGAAGTAGGTACCCTTGTAGGAAGCATTTTCGAAATCGGGCGGGGTACGCAGCAAGCCCAGGTACAGACCAGCGGTATTGGAGTTTTGCTGTACGCGGTTGGCGTTGGTATAGATGTAGTTGGCTTTGGTGGTCAGGTTTACGTAGTTATTGAAGAACGTCTGGTTGTTAAACCGGACCGTCAGACGGTCGTAGGTGCTGTTTTTTACAATACCCTCCTGTCCCAGGTACCCCAGACTAAAATAGTTGGTGGTTTTGCCGCTACCACCCGATATTGTCAGGTTGTGGTCTAAGAAATTACCCTTCTGGAAAACATCATTGAAGTTCTGGTCCACAAAAACCTCCTGCGAGTTTTTGGTTCTGATCGGGTAGATCTTGTCTCCGTTGTCAGCCTGAAAATATTCACCCGTGGTGGTAACGACATCTTCTCCGCCGGGACGGGCCGAAATTTTGTCGCCCCAGGAGTTGGCGGAGGTAGGGCTGTACCTTCCCGCTGTGCCTTGTCCCCAGGTCGTTTGCAAGGGATGCTTGCGGTTGATCTCGTCAAGAGAATAAGTGGTTGCGTAGGATACTTTCATGCGCTGGTTGAGCTTGCCCTGCTTGGTGGTGATGACGAGTACCCCGTTGGCGGCCCGTGAACCCCATAACGCGGCGGCCGAGGCTCCTTTCAGTACCTGCACCGATTCCACATCCTCCGGGTTGAGGTCGTTCAGACGTGACTGCTGAGATACCCCTCCCGAACGTGAGCTTCCGCTGCCGTAGAGGTTATCGTTGGAAATAGGTACCCCGTCGACGATGATCAGTGGCTGCGAAGAACCGCCAATGGTATTGGCCCCCCGAATCTGAATGTTGGTACCCGCGCCGGGGTCGCCGTTGGAGCGTACAATCTTGACACCCGAGGCTTTGCCCGCCAAACTGTTGAGAATGGAGGCTTCCCCGCTCGTTTTGATGGCCGTTGAGCTTACTGAGGAAGAGGTTGATCCGGCCCGGTCTTTCTGGGTTTTGAATCCGAGGGCATTCACGACTACTTCCTGTAACTGCGTACTTTCCTGCGCCAGACTTACATTAATTTGTTGGCGATTGCCGATGTCCTCGCTAAGAGAAGTATAGCCAATAAAGCTGAACACGAGTTGCGTGGTTCCCTGGGGGACTGTCAACGTGTATGCGCCGGTTCCGTCGGTGGTAGTACCCACGTTGGTACCCTTAGCGAGTACACTGACTCCGGGCAGTGGCTCCGAATTTTCGTCGGTTACCTTGCCCTGGATCGTAGTTTGTGCGTGTGCCCTGACAAGCGTTAGGCACAGCAGCAATAGGAAAATTTTCTTCATAGAGGATTGGGTAAAAGTGAAAAAATAAAACAAAAGAGATGGGTTTCAGGCAAAAAAAGATATTCCACAAGTGAGCTTCACTTGTGGAATATCTTGTGTTTGATGATTTGATCAATAAGGTTATAAATCACTGACAAGGCCTGCATTTGTTACCAATATAGATTTACAAGTTACCAAAAAGAATAAGATTATTAGTCGAATCCCTGACATTTATAACGAGATATTCAAAAAGTCATATTGTAGTGCCAGGGTTAGGCAATAAAGAGTAGCCTATTTTGTGTCAAATATAACCGCTTTAACGGCTTCTCGGATCCGGGTTGCATCAGTACTATTCAGGGTATAATTATAGGGTATGTCTGCGGGATTTTTATTAAAAAGTACCGTGTAAAAGCAGCAAGCCGCGGCGTAAGAGCCCGCTTCGGAGGGATGACTTTCGTCGGCAGAGTACAGTTCAAGGGTAGGGTGGTGCTCCCGGAGGTACTTCCACACGGCGCCCACAGGGGCAAGAAGCCCGGCGTGCTTTTGGGCCAGGTCCCGGTAGGTAGTAGCCGTCAGGCTGTCCATTCCCTCGTAGGTACATACGGCATTCCAGTCAGCGCAGCGGGCGCTATCCCCGTTTTTTCGTCCCCAGGTCTGGTAAAATATAAGTTGAGCCGTGGGGTTATGAGTATGAATAGTACTATCAAGGGTGCTCACGTATGGTTCCACTTCCCGGGATACTTTTTCTCTGGGATTGGAAGGAAGTTGGCTGTGCTCCTGTATAACCACGTAGTCCCATGAGCTTCGGGCTTTTTGGTTGTTGTAGTCGGGGGTACCTTGTGTAATCTTGCTGAGCGTAGTTGTATTTGCAGTATGTTGCCGGAGGGTGTACCCCCCCACAGTACTTTGGTCCGTAACGAGCACATTGCCCATGGAGGCCGCGATACCCGTTACAATCTGTGGCATGTTGTGGTAGTAGGTATAGCTATTGCCAATAAACAATACCCGCAGCGGTTTTTGGGAGGAGGGCTGAGCCACAGCCAGCAGGCTCCAAAAGGAGCACATAACGGTAAAAACAATCTTCATCGGCGCAGGGCAGGTGTTTTTTAAAGACACAGGAGGTTCATTAATATTTGGGTTCAGAAAAGACTACTCGTTGGTAGGTTGGGTTTTGTTGCGGGAAGAGGCATACATTTCTCTTACCAGCAATAGAAGAACGAGCAAAATAATGAGGGCTGCCGGCAAAAAAATCCACCAGAAGCTAAATGTGTACCAGAAAATAATCTTGGTCACGATTAGCGAAATTGTTACAAGTAGGTATATGGAGATTCCTGCCATGTATAACCTTTTTGCTATTTTTTTATCTTTTAATGTGCGTATTCTTGTCATAAATTATGGATGGGTGGAATGGATTAATTGTCTCTATCAATCAATGAGTTAAAATAAATTGGTGTTTTTATTGGCACCTATTTATTACGTCCTGACAACCATGTTTCTGAAAGATACCGGGAAAAATCTTTTTTAGCAAAAAAGTATCCCGGCCATCTGTTGGCTTTCAGGGCTAAATATAAAATTAGTACAAATAAAAGACAGGTTTTTGGTCGCTGCCCGGGCAGGATGCTCACTGCTTACGATAGGACGGGAAGTTGAATGATGATTTTGAACTGGTGCGTGACAGGAGCCTGCCAGCTATATCGTATGGTAGCCCCATGGTAGTCCAGAATTCGTTTCACGATGCTCAGCCCAAGGCCGGAACCGTTTGTTTTGCGGGCATTGGTACCCCGGGTAAAAGGTTGGAACAGGGTGGCTGTTTCGGCGGTTGGAAGCCGATCGCCCTCATTCTTTACGGTTATCTGCAGCTCCCGGGAGCTGGGTTGTTCCAGAACTACCATCGCCGTGTGATCGTACGAATACTGATGAGCATTTTTAAGCAGATTTGAGATGGCAATGGTCAGGACTGGCTTGGCGGCCATAATTTCGAGGCTATCTGAAATGGATTCACTTTCCACGATTTCAAAATTCATCCGAAAGTTGGGGTACTGCCGGCGAACATGCTCGTACGAAGAGAAAATGATCTCATCTATCCGCTCTTTCTTGAAGTTTGGCTGCGACTCGGTATCGCTGGTTCGGGCCAGCAACAGCAGGGAGCTGATGAGCTCGGTGAGCTGACTCACGTTATCCGAGATACTCCTGAGATAGGCACGGGTATCGGCCGTCAGGTTATCGGCCTGCAAAAGATTGTCGAGTTGCAGGGTAATGCGGCTGATGGGCGTACGAAGCTCATGCGAGGCATTGGAGGTAAACTCGCGCTGGGCCGTGAACGACTTCTCGATTCGGGCCAGCATCTGATTGAAAGTGCTGGTCAGGAGGGTAATTTCGTCGTTCCGGGACTCGGTGATCGGAATTTGCGTGTGGAGTTCATTGGCCGAGATATGAATAATTTGCTTCTGAAAGTCGTCCAGCGGCCGGGTAAGGTGCTTGATGATGTAATAGGTAGATAGCCAGACAACGCCGGTGCCCACAAAAAAGGCAACAAGAAGCAAGTAAAAAAGATACTGTAACTTGCTGTTGCCGTACTTATCTTCAGCCGCGATCAGAACGTAGTAGTCCTCCCCTTCGAATTCATAAAAAAGCCCCAGCGTTTCTTTCCTCTGGTCGAGTTTGAAAAACCGTTTGTTTTTTTTCAAATCTACCAGATCCTGTCTGTTCCATCGGATGGAGGCATCGTCGATGCTGCTGTAAAGAAGTTCATAGTTTTCGTCAAAAATGAGGGTTTTCTCGTTGTAAAGCTTGTTGATGCTGTTCTGATCGATGACTTTGAGCATTTGCTTATCAATGGACTTGACGTTGAGCAACAACTCCACAGTGGTCAGGGCTTTTTCTTCCAGACGCTGGCCAAACTCCTCCTTTCTGAACGAGGAGAACGATACATACACCAGCGTAATGCCCAGACCGAAAAGAATGGAAAAGGCCGCGCTAACGTAGATAGCAAGGCGTCTTTTCAGGGTCATGACGGTTCGGCGCTCATAAAATACCCGTATCCCGAACGGGTATGGATTAACTTTTGGGGATGGTCTTTGTCAATTTTCTTTCGGAGAAAATTGATGTACACCTCGATTGTATTCAGGTTAGTTTCGAAATGAATATCCCATATTTGTTCGGCGATGGTTTGTTTCGACAGCGTACGGCCTTTGGCTTTGGCCAGCAGCACCAGTAGCTGGTATTCCTTAGGAGTAAGCTCGATGGACTGATCAGCACGCTTTACTTTCATTTCCGTGAGGTCTATTTCTAGATCCTGGATAGTGATGAGGTCGTTACGCTCCTGCGGACGGGCGCTACGCCGCAGCATGGCCATGATCCGGATGTATAGCTCGTCGAGGTGAAAAGGTTTCACGAGGTAGTCGTCGGCGCCACGCTCAAAGGCATCGAATTTGTCCTGAATTTCGCCGTAGGCAGTTAGAATAAGAATAGGAGTGGAGCCATCCGTCTCCCGGATTTTCTTGCATACATCTAGTCCGTTCATTTTAGGTACATTGACATCAAGCAGGTGCATGTCATACTTTTCTCGGTTTAGTTGTCGGAAAAACAAATCACCGTCGAAAACACATTCACACGTAAAGTCCTTAGATTTAAGAAAGGCGCTGATCTCCCTGGAGAGGATAATGTCATCTTCCAGAAGTAATAATTTATTCATCTTAATACTGCCCTTATTTGTGCCATAAACTTACGAAAAAGACATGGTATTTTAGCTTAGAGCACCACGTCCCATCTGCGTCATGCCCCTGTGCATGACTTCAAAGGCAGTTCCTGGCCCATTCAGCACGTTAAGTACTCCTATTTACACCCAAAAGCAATTCCGGGAGAGGAGAGAAGAATTGGGGGCAAAATTCCACCAAATACGGAAAGGTTCCCATTTGTAGGCAGAAGAAACAGCCAAAAGCACTATTTTTGTAGAGTATGTACATTTAGAATTATCCAGAAACCTTATTTCTTTTTTCATGCTGCCAGCTATCCCTTTTGATCAGACCGCCGCTTACAAGAAGTTGAAAACGCATCATAAAAGCATTTCTAAAAAGCATTTGCGTGCCCTTTTTGCCGAAGATCCCAATCGTTTCAAAAAGTTTTCCATCCGGCTGGGAGATATCATTCTCGACTATTCCAAAAACCGCATCAATGGCCGCACCCGCGCGTATCTGTGCCAACTTGCCGAAGAGTGCCAGCTGGGAGACGCCATTGAGCAGATGTTTACGGGCCAAAAGATCAACGCCACCGAAGACCGCGCCGTGCTGCACGTAGCTCTGCGCAACCGCTCCAATACGCCTATCCTGGTCGATGGCAAAGATGTGATGCCCGATGTAAACGAGGTACTTGATAAAATGAAGGAATTTTCGGGAAAAGTACGGAACGGTTCCTGGAAAGGCTATACCGGAAAGAGCATTACCGACATTGTGAACATCGGTATCGGCGGTAGTGACCTGGGGCCGGTGATGGTTACGGAAGCCCTTAAAGCCTTCGGGAAGAAGGATTTGCACGTACATTTTGTCTCCAATGTAGACGGTACCCACATTGCCGAAACGCTCAAAAATCTTAATGCCGAAACCACGCTGTTCATGATCGCGTCCAAGACATTCACCACCCAGGAAACGATGGCCAACGCGCACTCCGCCCGGGCGTGGTTTCTGGATGCGGCCATTGAGGACGAGTATGTTAAGAAGCATTTTGTGGCTATCTCGACCAATCAGACGGAGGTAGAGAAATTTGGCATTGACCCGGCCAATATGTTTGGCTTCTGGGATTGGGTCGGTGGTCGCTACTCGCTGTGGTCGGCCATCGGGCTTTCTATTGCCTGCTTCATCGGCTTTCAGAATTTTGAGCAACTACTGGCCGGGGCGCACGATATGGACAACCACTTCCGAACCACCAAGTTTGAGCGCAACATGCCCGTGATGCTGGCCCTGCTGGGTATCTGGTACAACAATTTCTTCGACGCCCAATCGCACGCCATACTGCCTTACGACCAGTACCTGCACCGCTTTGCGGCCTACTTTCAGCAGGGAGATATGGAGAGCAACGGCAAGTACGTCGGGCGCGATGGTGAGCCGGTTTCGTATCAAACGGGGCCGATTATCTGGGGAGAGCCCGGTACCAACGGGCAGCATGCCTTCTACCAGCTCATCCATCAGGGTACCAAGCTCGTTCCCTGCGATTTTATAGCGCCGGCCCTGAGCCACAACCCGCTCAACGACCACCACAAGATGCTGCTCTCGAACTTTTTTGCTCAGACTGAGGCGCTTATGAATGGGAAGACCCACGAGGAAGCTCAGGCCGAACTGGAAGCTAGTGGTAAAAGTAAAGAAGTTGTTGATTTTCTAACGCCGTTCAAAGTGTTTGAAGGCAACCGCCCTACCAACTCTATCCTGGTCAAAAAGGTGACGCCGCGGGTATTGGGTAGCCTTATTGCCATGTACGAGCACAAGATATTTGTACAGGGTATTATCTGGAATATTTTCAGCTTCGATCAGTGGGGCGTGGAGTTGGGCAAGCAACTGGCCAACAAGATTTATCCCGAGCTGCAAAATGACTGGCCCATCGAAAACCACGACAGCTCTACCAACGGGCTGATCAATCAGTACAAACGCTGGCGGTAGGGGGTGATTGGTGGATTGGTTATTGGTGGATTGGTTATTTGTATAGCAGGGCTTGTTCCTTAATGCTGTCATTAGCTTTTGTGGACAAGCCCTGCCGGGTATTGGTATACAGGCACTTTATGCTAAGTTTACTCGTTCTTAATTTAGTGATAAAGAGATTGTTGATAATCAGACATTACCTCAATCTCCACCAATAACCATTCCACCACTAACAAATAACCAATGTGTGTAAACCTGAAAACGTTCAATGAGTCTTTTCGTAAATGGGCCGAGGAGCGGGAGGAAGAAGAGGAACTGGTATTTGGACAGGCCGAAGTACCGGTGCCGGATGAAGCCGTAAATGAACTGTTACTGACTGATCTGGACAGAAAAAAAATCATAGCCCGACAGCAACACAAGGAGGGTGAAGGTTTTTTATAAATTTCAATTTTACTCTATCTCCAACAATACAATGGCTGAACTACAGCGTGAAGTCTGGCAGCGGGGCCCCATCGAAGAGGTGCCCCCACTTTTGCAGCCAGTGGCCCATGCCTTATTACAAGCCCGCGAAGAGATCGCTAAACTTATGGAAAGCTTTGACGGTACTTTGCTCTGGGAACGACCGGCCGGGCTGGCGTCGACCGGGTTTCACTTACAGCACCTCACGGGAGTACTTGACCGCCTGTTTACCTACGCACAGGGGGAGGCGCTCTGTGAAAGGCAACGGGTGGCTCTGGAAAAAGAGGGACAGCCCGTAGAGGTAAATGACCCGAAGGCTTTTCTTGTTGAGCACTTCAACTCTCAGGTTGATCAAGCGCTGGAACAGTTGAAATGTACCTCGGAAAATGAGCTAACCGCCCCCCGGGGCATTGGGAAAGCGCAGTTGCCCACGACAGTCATCGGCCTACTTTTCCACGCCGCCGAGCATACCATGCGCCACGTTGGGCAGCTACATGTTACGGTGAAAGTGTTGATGGCGGGGCAGTCAGCTTAGTTCTGCCAGTAGTTCTTCCAGATCCAGGTGCCGGGTGTACATATTGAGGCTACCGTCGGGATGAAAAGGCCACTCCTCCCGGGGGCGGTCCCAGTAGA
>CATMVR010000019.1 GCA_950075905.1 uncultured Persicitalea sp.
CAATGACGGGTACATTGACCCGCTTTCCCCACAGTTTGAGCTGCTCTACGGCGGCCGCCCGGAAGGTATCGGCGGCACCGAGCACCACACTGCGCCCCCGCTGCTGAAACTGATGGGCCAGCTTACCGATGGTAGTAGTTTTGCCCACGCCGTTTACTCCTACCACCATAATCACGTAGGGCTTAGGCAGGTGCTCCGTCTCGAAGCTGTCGGTAACCCCCACCACCGATCCTTCCGAAAGCAGCGCGGCTACTTCTTCCCGCAGGATACGGTCCAGCTCGCCGGTAGAGGTATACTTGTCTTTCGATACGCGGTCTTCGATACGCTTGATTATTTTGACCGTAGTACCCACGCCCACATCCGAGCTGATCAGGATTTCTTCCAGCTCGTCGAGTACCTCTTCATCCACGGTATCCTTCCCGACGAGCGCCCGTGAGAGCTTGCCGAAAATGCTTTCCTTGGACTTTTCGAGTCCTTTGTCTAGTGTTTCTTTTTTCTCTTTTGAAAAAAAACCAAATATGCCCATGAGTCAGGTGGAGGTCCACCGTTAAAGTTATGCCACTATTCTTCCAAACTGTTTTCCGACGAAAAAACCGGAACAGTTTGGTTCAAAAATAAAACAAAAAAAGTCCCGCTGGGGACTTTTCGTGTATTCGGCTGTAAAATTGGCTTTTGTGCCAACCGGATTTATCTTTTCAGAGCATCCTGAACGGTTTCGGAAGGAACCATTTCCTCTTTGAAGGAATAAGCACCTGTCTCGGGAGACTTTACCGCTCTGATTACCTTGGCGAAGGTTCTGCCACCTTCTTTTTTCAGGGTTGCAACTACTTTCTTTGCCATATCTTTATATAGTTAATAAGTTAAAAGTTCAAAAGTCCGGGAGTAGCATTAGAAGGCAACTAACTACGCCTAGCTTCATGAACGCCTAACCGGGGGTTGTTATTTGATCTCTTTGTGTACCGTATAACGGCGCAGGAAGGAATTAAATTTTTTCAATTCCATACGAGCGGGAGTGTTTTTACGATTCTTGGTGGTAATGTAACGTGACATTCCCGGTACATCCGTTGTCTTCTGTTCGGTGCACTCCAATATTACCTGAACTCTATTACCTTTCTTAGCCATTGCTTTTCTTCGTTTTACAAATAGGAATGCAAAAGTAAGGGTTATCAATAAATTAGCAAAATCATTTTCTTAAAAAATATGATTTATTTCAAAGTCAGGCTATTATTACGGATATTTGGACGGGTATACCAGATCAACTCCTCTTTTTCCGCTTGCAGTTAGGATATTGAGTCTGCGTTTTGCTTTATTAAGACATTGGTTTAAAGTATGGCATGCTTATTTTGAACCATGAACTATCTACTTTTAACACAATTTTACACTCAAAAAATGGTACTCAAAAAATTAACCCTACTTGCTTCACTTGCCTGTATTGGATATATGGGAATAAGCTGTTCTGCCAAGGAAGATCAGGATTCGTACGATAAATTTTACGGGAGCGGTCGGGCCGATCGGGAAAAGGCAGCAGCCGAGGCTATGGCATCTGCTCCCTCTGCCACAGAGAGAAAAATTGACCCGGATACGATAAATTCTCTTTCGGTAACCGAGGATATGGATACTGAGATTGGCGCCAGCGACGAACGTTCGGACAATAGCCCTGAAACAGCCGGAGAAACCGTAGAAGAGGTAACAAAAGGCGAGCAAACAGCCCAGGCACCCGCTCCAAAGGCACAGGGACCGCCTCCGGCGGACATTGCGGCTCTGCTCAACAAGCACACCTGCTCGGCTTGCCACAGGCCCTACGAGCGGCTGGTAGGGCCGGCCTACTCTGACGTAGCTAAGAAAAACTACTCCGTTGATAGAATCGTCGAGCTAGTGTACAAGCCAGAACCATCCAACTGGCCCGGTTATCCTCCCATGATTCCCATGCCCCAGGTACCTAAGGAAGATGTACAGAAACTGGCGAAGTGGATTAATTCGCTGAACTAAGCATAGTTTTGCTTATAAAAAAAAGGCAGCCCCCGAACTCCGGAGGCTGCCTTTTTTGCTTTCTATACGCCGTCGGGAACTGCTACTTTGCTATTGTCGGGCACCGGACTGGCTTCTTTTAGGGCAAAATAGAGCACAACGCCCAAGCAAAACAGGGGAAGAAGGAAAGACAGATTGATGCTCTGCGTGGCGTCGGAGATTTGCCCCTGTATACCTGTAAGTACCGCGCCGCCCAGGATGGCCATGATCAATCCCGAACCGCCTATTTTGGTATCCTGCCCCAGACCTCGCAGCCCCAGGCCGTAGATGGTCGGGAACATCAGCGACAAACAGCCCGAGATACCCACTAATGCAATGACACCCACATAACCGCCCGTTGAGATCACTACACCCGTGAGCACCATGCCAAGTAGCGCCAGCCCGGCCAGCAGATTGCGGGGAGAAATAAAGCGCATCAGGTAGGTACACACAAACCGCGACGCCAGAAACAGGATCAACGCCGCCAGGTAGTAGTCGGCCGACTGCTCTTCGTTAAGATTCAACTCTTTCATGACGTACCGGATCGTAAACGACCAGGTACCAATTTGGGCGCCCATGTAAAAAAACAGCGCCGTTACGGCCCATACGTACGATCTCTTGCCCAGGAGCCTCCCCCAGGCTGCGCCAAAATTGAGGTTACTGTCTTCATCGGAGGAGGTAGGCATCCGATTGAAAAATATCAGGACCCACAACAGCATCAGAAAGAAAGCAACACCCACGTAGGGGCCCATTACGCCGGTGAGCTCTTCGGATTGAATAGCCTGTAACTGTTCTGGGCTCATGGAGGCACGTTCGGCCTCACCCGCTCTGTTTAGCTCGGAGAGAATAAACAGCTTGCTCAATAACACCCCAATAATGGAACCGATGGGATTGAACGACTGCGCCAGATTGAGCCGTTGCGTGCCGGTTTCTTCCGGGCCCATGGCCACAATGTACGGGTTGGCCGAGGTTTCGAGAATGGAAAGCCCACCGGCCAGAATGAAAAGCGCCGCCAGGAAGTGGCCGTACACCATGGTTTTACTGGCCGGATAAAACAGTAGCGACCCGATAATAAACAGGGCCAGGCCAATCAGTATGCCGGTTTTGTAGGTAAATTTTTTGATCAGAACGGCCGCCGGTATGGCCAGGCAGAAGTAGGCCCCATAGAAGGCATACTGCACAAAGGTGGTCTGAAAGTCTGACATGCTCATGATGCGCTTGAAGGCAGAAAGCAGCGTATCAGTCATGTTATTGGCGAGTCCCCACATCAGGAACAGGCTAGTGATTAGAATAAACGGGAGGAGCGGCGTTTTTTTCAGCATTTGTCTTTTTTAGTGTAGGAAGTACAGTTGCCCCCGATATTACTGTTTTGGCCCCAAAAAAGATTCGACACTGGCTGCGCTCAAAAGGCAGGACTTTCAGAAACAGCGCTTTTCTTCGTCTGCCGCCAAACCACACCTTAGGTAAATAGCTTGTATCTTTACCGCGGTTTGAATGACTATGTACTTATGAGCAATACCCAGCAATACGACTACCAACCCGGGCACCTGACTGCTTCTGAACCCAACAAATACGGCCCCGGTACCCTCAAAAAGGAGGAAATGGTACTGAATATGGGCCCGCAGCACCCTTCGACCCACGGCGTACTGCGGCTGGAGATCGTCACGGACGGTGAGGTGGTGGTAGATGTGGTACCGCACCTGGGCTACCTGCACCGCTGCTTTGAGAAGCACGCCGAGTCGCTGCCCTTCAATCAGATTATCCCTTACGTTGACCGCATGGACTACCTGGCAGCCATGAATTCGGAACACGCCTACGTAATGGGCGTGGAGCGGATGCTGGGCATTGAGAACGACATCCCCAAGCGGGTAGAGTACATACGGGTACTGGTGGCCGAGCTCAACCGCCTGGCCTCTCACTTTATTGCCATTGGCACCTACGCCATGGATATTGGGGCCTATACCCCTTTTCTTTGGCTTGTTCGGGACCGGGAGCATATTCTGGGCATGCTGGAATGGACCTGCGGCTCCCGAATGCTGTACAACTACATCTGGATTGGCGGGCTTTTTTATGACCTGCCCGTGGGTTTTGAGGAGCGCTGCGCGGAATTTGTCAGGTACCTAAAGCCCAAGCTGGTGGAGTTGCATCAGTTGGTGGTAGAAAATAAGATATTTATCCAGCGTACTGCCCATGTGGGGGTACTGCCCATGGCTACGGCCATCAACTACGGCTGCGCGGGGCCCGTGCTGCGCGGGTCGGGCCTGCGCTACGATCTCCGCCGGGTAGATGCCTACTCGGTGTACCCCGAGCTGGACTTTGACATCCCGGTGGGTAAGGGCGAAGCAGGTACCCGCGGCGACTGCTGGGACCGCAATTGGGTACGCGTAGCCGAGTGCTGGGAGTCGGTAAAGATTATTGAGCAATGCCTGAAACAGCTCAATGGAAAATACGTGCGTACCCGAGACTTTGACCCGCAGGCCATGGTACCGAAGAAAATCCGGCCCAAGGCCATGGATTTTTACGCCCGGGCCGAAAGTGCCAAGGGCGAGCTGGGT
The DNA here is from genome assembly GCA_950075905.1 of uncultured Persicitalea sp. Lineage (GTDB taxonomy): Bacteria > Bacteroidota > Bacteroidia > Cytophagales > Spirosomataceae > CATMVR01. The sequence goes on from CATMVR010000019.1 coordinate 4,563, forward strand.
TTTTTCTTTCGAACCGACGGCCGTTCCGATGTGCCCGTGCGGTGCAAAGCCCGGGCCTGCTCGTTTCACAACCTGTCGGTGATAGCCGAGCTCTCGCGCGGCGGCCTGCTGGCTGACCTCGTGGCCGTGATTGGCTCGCTGGATCTCGTAATGGGAGAAGTGGATCGCTAAAAAAAGCCGCTCCTGATCGGGGCAGGAGCGGCTTTCGTAACTATTGGGTGTCAGATTGTTGGTACAAACTTACACATTTTCAGTGGCTTCTACCAAATCGTGCTTTACCAGATATTCGGCAATCTGCACGGCGTTGGTAGCGGCTCCCTTGCGTAAGTTATCTGCTACTATCCACAGATTCAATGTCTTAGGTTGGGATTCGTCGCGCCGGATGCGCCCCACAAATGTATCGTCTTTGCCATGCGCGGTCAACGGCATAGGGTATACGAAGTTCTTGGGATCGTCCTGTACCACCACCCCTTCGGTGGCTTCCAGAATGGCCCGCACTTCGGCCAGGTCAAATTCATTCTCAAATTCTATGTTTACCGCCTCCGAGTGGCCGCCGATGGTCGGGATACGCACCGTAGTGGCCGTTACAGCAATACTGTCGTCGCCCATGATCTTCTTGGTCTCGTTGGTCATCTTCATTTCCTCTTTGGTGTAGCCGTTGTCGAGGAACACGTCGATGTGCGGCAGCACGTTCAGGTCTATCTGATGCGGGTATACTTTCTTCACGCTGTCGTCGCCCTTGCGCTCGGCAAACAGCTGATCAACCGCTTCTTTGCCCGTACCTGTCACCGACTGATAGGTAGACACCACTACACGCTTGATGGTGTACTTATGATGCAGAGGATTCAGGACCAGCACCATCTGAATGGTAGAGCAGTTGGGGTTGGCAATGATCTTATCTTCGGGCGTAAGGGTATTGGCGTTAATCTCCGGTACCACCAATTTTTTGGTCGGATCCATGCGCCAGGCCGACGAATTGTCTACCACCGTGATACCAGCCTCGGCAAACTTCGGCGCCAGGCTCAGCGAAGTACCTCCGCCCGCCGAAAAAATCGCAACGGCAGGCTTTGCCTTGATGGCATCCTCATAGCCTACTACCTTCACCTGTTTACCCTTAAACGTAATTTCCTTACCAATAGATCGCTCGGAAGCAACGGGCAGAAGCTCCGTCACGGGAAAATTACGCTCTTCGAGCACTTTGAGGATTTCGCTGCCCACCAAGCCAGTGGCGCCTACAACTGCGATTTTCATTTTACAACTGATTAAAATAAAACATAAAGATGCCTTGTATAAAATTGCCGCAAAATTACAAATAATATTCAAACGAAGTGAGGCTTAGCTCCGAAATCACTCCGGCCACCGGTATATCCGGGTAGGAGTCACACAGCAGGAGAGACTGACGTCCCATTCGTTTATATCAGTAATGACCGGCACTGGTTCAAAAAAAGAGAGCCCGATTTTTAGTACATCAGGCCGGCACTCGGCCAGAAACCTGTCGTAGTACCCCCCGCCGTACCCTACCCGATGGCCTTGCTGATCGTAACCCAGCAGTGGTACCAGCACCGCGTCAAACTCATCAACTGGTAGAGGCTGCGAAAGTAACGGGTCGGGTTCTTTGATGCCCCAGCGGTTGGGTACCAGCAGGGTATCATCGTCCCAAAGATAGTGAGCCATTCGACGCGAACCCGGAAGCATGCGGGGGGCTACCCAGCGTGGGTGCGTGGGCAGTGTTTCGTTTACTATTTTCCGAATGTAGGTGGTATCTACCTCATTCCGAAAGCCTTCTGATACGTAGCTGTGAAGCCAGCCTATGGATTCTGATGGCAGGAATTTGAGAAGCCGAACAGCGATAAGCCCGGTCAGGCGACGATGCTCTGCCGGCTCGATAGCCATTCTCCGGGCCAGGAAAAGTTCACGACACTGCTGCTTGGTTAGCATGGTTCTCTATCTGTTTTCAGAAGATTTACTGTTTTTAACCGCAGAGAGCGCTAAGAATTATCGCAAAGGGCGCTGAGTGCTTTCTTTGCGATCTCCGCGTAATTTTCTTAGTGTCCTTTGCGGTTCATATAAAAACCTACTCTTCCAGAATATTGAACTTAAAATCCAGCGGATCGAAATGATCGAGCAGGCACTGAATGAAGTTGCGGTTGTTGATGTAAAAATTCAGAAAGTTATCGTGCCGCTCCTGCGGGGTACCGTTGGGAAAAAAATCTTTGAGCAGGGAATCAAGCTGGGCTACCTGAATACCGTGCTTACGTTCCTCGGCCCGCCGGATACGTTTTTCCAGCTTTTCCAGCGAGTTGAACAGCCGGGCCCGCTCGGCCAGTACCGCTGGCTCCATGGTTTTGTCTACCGTTAAAGCTTTATCCACCATATCTGAGAGTACGGTGTCAAATTTTTCCTTCTCGGCATCCAGCGAAAGCGTATGCTCCGATATCCGTTCGATCAGGGCACGTTTCAGCATTATTCTATCCTGAAAAAATTCCTCGTAGCTCAGGCCCAGTTTTTCCAGACGCCGTCGGCTGGCGGTATCCACATAGAGCGCAAAATTGCGCGGAATCAGCATCGGAAAAGGTTCATTAAAATGATCGAACACGCCTTTCAGCTGCATCCAGTAGGGAATCTCGGAAGGCCCGCCGATGTAGGCCAGGTTGGGCAGGATTACTTCCTGGTACAGGGGCCTGAGTACCACGTTGGGGCTAAACCGCTCAGGATGTTCGTTTAACTCTTCCCGCATTTCTTCCTGGGTAAACGTCTCGGAAGTGTTCAGAACCCTAAAAACCCCTTCCTCTTTCACAATTCGCTCGCGAATAGCGTCCCGCAGATAGAACAGGTTGATTTCGCGGGCGTGCACCGGCGTGTGGTAGCCCAGGGCTTCCAGCTGCCCGGTGGTATCGGCTACCAGCCGACCCGACGACTGCTGAAACAGTTCGTCGGTCATTACGGGTAAAAAGTGCCTTTTCAGGTCGGCATCGTCGGCATCGAGCGTAATTAGCCCCTGAGCTCCAAATAGCCCGTGCATGTAACATCGAACGGCATCAGCCAGCGTGGTATTTTCCAGGTACGCTTTACTGAAAAGCCGGGGCACGTCTGGCAGCACGTCCAAAATGGTTTTCAGCTCATGGGGATTTAGGCGACCGACGGCTCCGCTATGCTCACCCGCCCAGGTATATTTTTCTCCGAATAGCGAAAAGGAGGCGATTTCGGTAAAATCATGGTCTTCTGAGGCCATCCAGTAGACGGGCACAAACTCGTATTCGGGATAAGTTTCTTTTAAAGTGCGGGCCAGGTTAATAATCGTAACGATCTTGTAAATCACGTACAGTGGGCCGGTGAAGATATTGAGCTGGTGACCGGTAGTAACGGTGAAGGTATTTTCCTGACGCAGGATGGAAAAGTCCGGAGCATCTGGTATATTCTGATACTGCCGGGTGAGTACATCCACAAGAGTTTTGCGCTTTTCGGGATCAAAGCCGGCCCGCTGCGCTATGGCTTTCCCGGCGCCTTCGCGGCTGGGATATACGCTGTAAAAATCTGTTAAATCGGGCTTTTGGTCAAGATAATCGAGCAGGAGCGGAGGGAACTGCCCCGTATTACGCAGCGCAACGGAATGAAGTTTCATTTACAAAAGTTTACAGATCATGAGAGCCATCGGAAGGATAACCGGCCGCAAAATAGTTGATTTTAAAACTATATCCCATGCTGTAAAGTTTCGCCCCGCGAAAAAACCTGACGACCGGTTATGGCCCCCCACAAAAAAGCCGATCCTGAGTCAGAATCGGCTTTCTTCGAACGTAGTAGTCGTATTGGTTTCTAGTTGCGCGGGTCAGAGACCCGAACAGTCTTGGTTGGCTACCCTGGCAGCCAACATATCGGTAGGGCGGGCAGTGAGCCCGCGTCTGTTCTTTTAGAAAATGTACTTGTTCTCAGCCAGCATGGCATCAGCCACGCGGCGGCGGGCGTCTTTGAGGTTCATGGGCTCGATCTTCGTAAACCGCTTCAGGCCCATCAGCATCACGCGCAGCTCATCACCTTCGGCAAATGACGAAATGGCCGAACGTCCGGCCGAGATGCATTTGTCTACCGCTCCGTGCAGATAAATCATCGCCATATCTTTGGGCAGCGCCACGGCTTCTTCTCCTTTTATGCCAATCAGCTTTTCCACGCGAAGCAGAGTTGATTCGGCCGCGTAGATCTCAATGATCATATCGGCAACGTTCATCAGAATCTCCTGCTCGTGCGAAAGCTTCATCATGAACTTCTGCACCGCAGCACCGGCTATCATCAACGCGGCCTTTTTGAGGTTTTGAAGTACCTTTTTTTCTTTTGCAAAAAGTACGTCCTCTTCTTCCGCTCCAAAATCTGGAATAGACATGATTTCCTTTGAAACCGCCGTGGCGGGTCCCATCAGGTCGAGTTCGCCCTTCATAGCTCTTTTCAGCAGCATATCTACTACCAGCATACGGTTAATCTCGTTGGTCCCTTCAAAAATCCGGTTGATACGCGAGTCGCGGTAGGCGCGTTCCAAAGGGGCATCGGCCGAGTAGCCCATACCCCCGTACACCTGCAGGCTCTCGTCCACCACGTAGTCCAGCACTTCTGAGCCGTGCACTTTGGTGATAGCGCACTCAATGGCAAACTGCTCCACGCCTTTCAGCTTGGCGTCGGCGTCGGTCATACCACCGGCTTTGAGGTCTTCGATAGCGTCGTCGATATTCTGCCCGGCCCGGTAGCAGGCCGTTTCGGAAGCATAGATCCGGGTAGCCATCTCGCCCAGCTTGTGCTTGATAGCGCCGAAACGACCGATGGAGATACCAAACTGCTTGCGCTCGTTGGCGTATTGAATGGCGTGCTCCAGCGAGCCCTTGGCACCGCCAATGACGGCTACTCCCAACTTGATGCGGCCGATGTTCAGGATATTTACGGCAATTTTAAAGCCATTGCCCCGGCTCGACAGCAGGTTTTCGGCGGGTACCTTACAATCGTTAAAAAACACCTGACGGGTGTCGGATCCTTTGATACCCAGCTTCTTTTCGGGCTCATTCATGGTAATGCCCCCGAAGTCATTCTCTACAATAAAAGCCGACAGGTTTTTGTCCAGCTGGCCATTTCCATCATCAATCTTGGCAAAAACAATAAACAGATCCGCAAAGCCACCGTTAGTGATCCACATTTTCTGTCCGTTCAGTATGTAGTGCTTTCCGTCGTCGGTAAGCACGGCCTTTGACTTGCCTGAGTTGGCGTCAGAGCCCGAGTCGGGCTCCGTGAGGCAGTAAGCCGCCTTCCACTCGCCGGTAGCCAGCTTGGGCAGGTACTTTGCTTTCTGCTCCTCGCTGCCATAGTACACAATGGGAAGCGTACCAATGCCCGTATGCGCCGACTGCGCTACGGAGAATGAGTGCCCCGTACCCAGGCTTTCGGCCACGAGCATGGAGGTATTAAAGTTCATACCAAAACCGCCGTACTCTTCGGGAACGGCCGTTCCCAGTAGCCCCAGCTCGCCCGCTTTGTCCATCAGAGACGACATTAGTTCGGGAGATTTGGCGGCGTCTATTTTGTCCAGCCGCGGGTGTACTTCGGTGCGGAGGAAGTCACGGCAGGTTTCGGCAATCATTTTTTGCTCTTCCGTAAATTCCTCAGGAATAAATATTTGTGATGCTTCGGTTTCCTTGATCAGAAACTCGCCTCCCTTGATGGAGGATTGGTTTTCAACAACAGCCATAGTTTTATATTTTTCGGGTTTTGAATAATCGAAATAGTAGTATGCACGCATACTATGTAATCTATTGCAAATATACTAACCGAAATATTAGTATGCAAGCATACCATTATTTCAGTTAGCGTTTTTTTGGATAGTTTTGATTCAAGAGGATAGCTCTACATTGGCAGGAAGGCTCGATGGGCGTTGAATGGAAGTAAATAATGCTTCTTCAATTCTGCGCGTAGCGGCATGTAGAGTCCATTTATGCAATACATTTTCAAAAGCACTTTTACCCATTCTATCCCGCTCAGCGGGATTATCCATGAAGTATTTTATTTTTTCAGAAATCTCCAAGGCATTAGGTGAACAAAGAAAACCTGTCTCTCCATCATTCACTATTTCTTTCACCCCACCTTGCCTCAGACCGATAACTGGTGTTTGACAGGCGTTTGCCTCTAACGGAGCAAAGCCAAACGGTTCGAGCTTAGCAGTGTAAACCATACAGAGGGCATTGCTTAATAGTTGAACCAGTTCAGCGTCACAAATCATTTTTTTTATCTCAAAATCTACGTCAAGAGATTGGGCTAAATTCTTGATTTTTTCGCAAAACTCATCGTCGATCAGGTTTGCGACCCAAACCAGCTTAGGACGATTATGCTGTATTAAGGCTATTGACCTGATAGCCAATTCCGGGTTTTTATGAAAATATAAGGCCCCTACCGAAATGATGTAGTTTTCAATTTTTCTCGTTGATACTGGCTTGAAAATAGACGTATCTACTCCAAGGTAGCATACTTCTCCTGGCTTGTCGTAGGCACGTGCGCAACTTTCTGCTGAGTACCAAGAATTGAGAAGCAACTTACCGGCTGCCTCAATATTGATCCGCTCTTCGTGTAGTCGAACGCGAGCGTTGGTTGTTTTCCAAATATCCTTCAGCCACTCCCAATAGAAGTTTTTATCAAATTTAGTTTCATTGATCAAAGATAAAGGTGGCTCCCAGATGCTTCGGGGATGGGCTTCAAAAAAGAAACGGTAAGGCTCGCCCAAATAGAGTACAGAAGGTATTTGCACAAAACGGCAAATAAAAGGCGCAGCATAATAGTAGCAGCTATTCGCAAAAAGAACATCAAAGTTTCCCTGATTGATCTCGTCAGCGCACTGTCGGCAATGCCGCTCCATAGCTTTGATGTTTTCATCTTTATAGAAGAGCACCGACTTGATACGATCTTTATAGGATGTATGTGCGCTTCTTTCGAGACGGATCTTGTGAATCCTAACTTCTGCATGAAGTTTAATGTGCCCACTTATTAGCGGGTCAGGAGACCAAATTTCGATGGTGTGTCCATTTGTTATAAGACCTTGTAAATGGTATTGGAGCGCCCTTGCTCCTCCTCCGAAGACTAGGTTATGCCAAACCGCAATTTTCATGGTATAGATATATTGGAGGGGAATAAAAACCTCCAAAAATCTAAATCAATTTTCGTATTGTAAAGCCGTTCACGAAATGGCCGACACGAAAATGCTACCGCTTCATGACTCGAAACAGGCGTAGAAGCTCTCCATCGGACTCAACCCTTACAAAGTAAACACCAGGCGAAACCCCTAACCCGGCCAGATCAATCTGAGCGATGTTGTTTTTGACAACCACCCAACGGGCCGGTATCGGAAGGCTTTGTCCGGCAGAATTTATCAGCGTAAAGGAGTAAGGGGCCGGGGCCGGTTTTTCGGGAAGCTTGATATTGTAAATGGACTCAAATGGATTGGGGTACCCCAGCCAATCGTCCAGCAAGAGGTTGGGCTGGGTAGAATCACCGGCGGTGATAGTAAAATTGATCGTATTGGTGAGTACAAGCTCGCGCTCCTTGTAGGCCGAGGCATATAGCGTATAGCTTCCTACATAAGGTGCAAAGCCGCTTTCCTCCCGGAATAAGGCATGCGGGAACTTCCGGGCGGTGGCGCGGTACCGGTAAGGCCCGGTGAGCGTAAAATTGACCTGATCAAACTCGAAATTACCGAACGCATAAATATTGAGCAGGTTTGGCAGGGAGCCAACCGGCAACTCGTCGCCCTCTTGCAGGGTCCGCAATAATTTGCGATCTACCAATTGCCCCGAGCCGAGCAGATCAAAGGTGAGTTTGGGAATTTCGACACGAATAATAAGGGGGGCATCTGCGTAGCCACCCGCGTTGTCGTACGCCCGAATCGTAACCCGGTACTCTCCCGTGTCGGTAGGAGTACCCGAAAAGGTGTTGAGAGAAAAGGACAGCCAGGAAGGCATGTTCTGGACTGATATCAGCGTAATGTACCCATCGCCATCGCTGAATAGATTGGTGGGAAGTACATAGTTGAAGGGTTCGTTTACTTTGGTAAACTGAATCGGCAGGGTCGTCTGTGCGTAGGGAGGGTTGTTTAGAAACTGCGGCTCTACCACACTGATGGTAAAATAAATTTCTACGAAGGCGTTCAGGTCGTCATAAGCTTTCAGAGCTACCCGGAAATCGCCGATTTGGGTGGGCCTGCCTTTAAACTCCCCATTCTGAAAGGTTAGCCATCCGGGCAGGTCAGCGGCTTCTATCCGGACAACGCTACCATCCGGGTCCACAAAGAGATCGGTAGGTAGTTTGTAAGTGAAGTTGTCGTTGACCGCAATGGTAACATTGGCGAGGTTTTTCTTGACCATAGGCGGCTTGTTGGCATTTTCGCGCGTATCTACCCGAATGGTGAGGTAGGCGTCGGTGGCGTCCCCTTCGTCGTCAATGCCCCGCACCTGAATGCGGCTATCGCCCATGACCGTAGGCAGGCCTCTGAGGGACCCGTCCTCGTATTTCAGCCAGGGCGGTAGCGACGACACCTCGATCCTGACCACGTTGCCATCCATATCCGCAAAAGTATCGGTAGGGATGCGGTAGGCAAACTCGCGGTTTACTGCAATAATCTGCATTGGCACCGGGTTGAGCAGATAGGGCGGACGGTTGGCAGCCGGGGCCCAATATTCATCTTTCAGAATATCCTCATCCAGCTTTACGTACACCGGCCGGGGAGGGCCATTGCCCCGGGCGGCCTTTTTCCAGATTTCGTAGGTACCCAGGTTCCAGATGGTTTTGTCGATCACCGCCGACAGCCGGTACGATATGGTGTCCTGGGGTACTACCGGCACCACGGGCTGGGAGAGCCACTTGGCCGTCGAATTCTGAATCACGTCCCGCACCGCGGCGACATTCCCCGGTGTAGAGAGCACAAAAGCCACCAGCTTGGCTCCGCTCTGAAAGCTTTCATCGATATGCTCGTAGAATTCTGAATTTGCCAGCTGGTCGTTGTAGAAGACTTCGTTCATGACCCATTGGTCAGCCCTCACGTTGCTCCGAATCACGTCCATGGTCCAGCGGTGGTCGTACATCTCTGTATCGTGTATTTTTACACCATCGGTTTTTAACGCCAGGTCCGGAAAGGACAAAGTACCGCGCAGACCACTTACATTATCAATAACAGACCCAAATTCCAGTACGTATGGAATGTTTTTATCCACATCTTTGACGGTCTGAATCATACGGTCATTAAACTGTTTCAGGATGAGGTGGCGATAAATGTACCAGTCCTTTCCCCGCCTTCCGAAAAAAGATTCTTTCGTGTCCCAGGGGGTCACTGGCGGCAGTACCTCCTCAAACGATTTATAATCGCCCCCCCACAGCAAATTCAACCGGACAATTTTCTTGTACTTGCTGCGTAGCCACTCAATGAAACCCTTCTTGTAGAAATCGGAGTAGTCAAAGATCGACAGGTAAGCCTCTTTGTACTCTCCGTTGGGAGGAATATTGATATGGTGATAGCCTGCCTCCTGCGTAGGGGAGGTGACCACCGACAAAAAGAGCAGATTATCTTGCTCCTGCAAGTACTTGTATCGCTCAGTCACCTGTTTTACAAAGTCAGCGCCTTTTTGTACCGAAGGTTCATGCAGGTAGCTGAAATGGGTGTAGTTGTATATTTCACGCAGGGGGTACTGATTGTAATCTTTTGCGCTCTCGGCGTCGGTCCAGAAGCCATTGAGATACCCCGAGTTGCGTCCCAGAAAAACCCGGATACCCACTTTCATACCCAGCCGGGTGGCCAGCTGAATCTGATTGTCGGACTTGCCCCAGTCGCCGGGGCCAGCCGGCGAATTGCGGTATACCTTATCCCAGTAGACGGTCAGGACCACAGAATTCATACCCGCAGCGTGGGCCTGTCTGATCACTTCCAGCTCAAAGTCCCTTTCCTCGGAGAGATTTAGCAATAATAGCGCAAAGTACCGCTTGTTGTCCTCTTTGGGCGATTGGGCAAAGGAATTTCCAAAAAACAGGAAGACCAGTAGCGCGGGAATAATCCAAAAACAATATCGTATAGCAGCTCGTTTTTTCATTCCTTATCCAAACTAAAATTAAGTACCTGGTTTTTTTTACACCTCACTTCACACACCCTTGCTTCTTACTCATTGTCAAACCCGAAGTACCCGCCCGGATTATCTCCGTAGACACTTGCTAACAAAAGCAATCAACCGACTGAACTATAACTATCTGCCAGAGCAAAAGTTAACTAATTTGTTTTACCAACGGCGCACAGAACTCCCGGACAATCTCCTCCCAGGCTTCCATGCCCGTTTCTGACCCAAACTCGGAGGCTCGCCGACGGGCGAGGGCGGCATCAAAAGCCCCGGGATTTGCCCGCCAGTGATGCATTTCCTGCGCAAATTTTGTAATATCCAGATTTGGCACCAGGGTACCGATACCCTCTACGACAAACTCACCCGGCCCGCCCGAGTCGAACGAGACGATGGGCTTGCCCAGCCAGGCGGCCTCTACCAGTACCAGCCCGAGGGGCTCCTGCCGTGAAAGCATCATGAAGCCATCCGCCGCCGCCAGATAAGAATAGTACTCCTCCTTCTGCGCCCCCACTAAGTGGATACGGGTAGATTTGACCTGCTCACAGCGCTTTTGGGTCAGATACACCAGGCCATCGGGTGCCAGCCGACCCACCCACACCAGGTGCACGGTTGGATCATCGATGGCTTTGGCCAGATCGGGCAGGAGGTCAAACCCTTTGCGCTCAGACGAAGTACCCGACATGATCCAGACGTAGTCGCCGGGCTTTACGCCCCATTCTTCCCGTAGAGAGTTAATGCGTTCTTCGGAAGGGTTTATTGTGGCGAGATCCATGAAAGAGAGCAGCTTCCTGACGTTTTTGCCTCCCGACACGCGTAGGTTGCTGCTTACGGTTTCCGAGCAACCCAGCAGCAGGTCAGACTGATGCATGATCCGTTTGTAGTCTTCTACTTCCACAAAAGTGAGCATGTGCGATAACTCATGAATATGCGAAATAACGGGAACCGAATGCTTCAAAGCCCCTTTCACAATATCGGGCAGCATCACCGTGTTTACGTACCAGACATCCGCCCCGAACTCCCGGGAGACCTTATTCAAAAACCGCTCCATGGGATGAAACCCCAGGTGGTATGAAACCTTTTCCAGCAGCGTGTACTTGCCGGGACCGATAAAAACGGGTATGTCGGCGGGAACTTCGCTGAGTAGCTCCCCCGGAGCAAAACTGACTAATCCGGCCTGGAAGTGCTCCCGGTTCAGATTTTTCAGAATGTACAAGAGCATCATTTCTGATCCGGTACGGGTAGCGTAGGGCGTAAAAAACAGGATTTTGATTCGCTTTTTCAAGGTGTGAACAGGAGGTCTACGTTTTCAGATTCTTTAATTTTATAGAGGTGCTTTTTTCCCAAAAGAGTTTTGAAAAAATACCGGAGCAGTACACTATTCTTTCGAATAAAAATTCGCTGCGTGCGTAGCTCCGCAAACGGATTGCCGTGCTTGCGCAGGTTGATGATGGCTTTCCAGCCTAGAATAACCGGAATCATAAGCAGATTAAAACCAATACTTGCCAGATAAGCGCCCACGCCATACTGCTTTCTGACCCACAGCAGGTTTGATACCTGCATTTGGGTACTAAACCGATTGATCCAGGAGATATGGGTACGCCGAAAAGGATTGTTGTTTTCGAGATGAATGAACGTACAATCTTTGAAGTAGCACAACTTACCCGCTTTGCCCAACCGCCCCGACCACTCCACGTCCTCGCCGTACATGAAAAAATCCTCGTCGAAACCGCCTACTTTTTCTACCACTTCGCGCCGCACTACTACAAAAGCACCCGTCAGCCAATCATACTGATCAGGATCTTCGTAGTGGGGCTCGGGAAGCATTTTGTCCAGAATACGGGTAAAAAAAGGATGGGGAGGAACGATGAAAAACGTTTTCCTGAATTCATTGAAGCTTTGATAGAAAGGCATGGGCGTACCATCGGCGTAGAGCTGCATAGCGCCGCAGGCCGCCACATCGGGCCGGGCATCCATGCGCTGCACACAGCGGCCAATCACATCGTCGGTCAGGAGGGTATCGGCATTCAACAGCAGAAAATAGCGCCCGGAGGCTAGCTTCATCCCGGCATTGTTGGCCCGGCCAAAGCCCGCATTATACTCCATATCGATCCATTTAACATCGGGGTACCTGGCCAGTACCTGTTCGCGTCCTCCGCGGTCGGGATCATTGTCTGCTACAATGATTTCAAAGGAGAGATCATGGGTATAGGCGTAGATAGTCGCCAGGCAATTAATGATGAGCTGAGGGGTACGATAATTGACAATGATGATGGATACATCCATGCGGCGCTGACTGAGTGAGGGGCAAAAATAAAAAATCTCCGGAGATGGCTCTATACCAATCCCGGAGATTTTTGAAAGCTTGCTTACATGAGGCGATCCAGATCAGGAGAGAAGCTCGTAAATACCGGCTACTCCCTGCCCGCCACCCACGCAGGCGGTCACCAGACCGTACTTTTGCTCGCGGCGGCGCATTTCGTTGAACAGCTGCACCGAGAGCCGCGCGCCCGTCGACCCCAGGGCGTGCCCCAGGGCAATGGCTCCCCCGTTGGGGTTGACCAGCCCGGGGTTTATATCCAACCCCCGAATAACCGCCAGCGCCTGCGCCGCAAAGGCCTCGTTCGATTCGATCACGTCGAAATCATCCGCGCCCAGCCCCGTGCGCTCCAGCAGCGACATCACCGCCGGGACCGGGCCGATGCCCATGACCTCGGGGCGGACACCGGCATGGGCATAGCCCAGCACCCGCGCGCGGGGTTTCAAGCCCGCACCTTGCGCTGCCGAGGCACGCGCCAGCACCAGCGCCGCCGCGCCGTCGTTGATGCCGCTGGCATTCCCCGCCGTGACGCTGCCGTCTTTCTGGAAAACGGTGCGCAGGCCGGACAGCGCCTCCAGCGTCGTGGCCTTGGGGTGTTCGTCGGTCTCGAAATCCACCATCTCGCGCTTGCGCCGCACCTGGACCGGCACGATCTGCTCGGCGAACCGTCCTTCGGCGATGGCATTGGCCGCGCGCTCCTGGCTTTGCAGGGCAAAGGCGTCCTGCGCGTCCCGGCTGATGTCATGTTCCGAGGCGACGTTTTCCGCCGTCACGCCCATATGGCCGGTGCCGAAGGGACAGTTCAGCGCGCCCAGCATCATGTCCAGCGTCTTGACGTCGCCCATCTTGGCGCCCCACCGCTGATCGGTGATCGCGAAGGGCGGAGGCAACATGGCCTCGGCGCCACCCGCCAAGGCGAAATCCGCGTCGCCCAGCATCAGTGACTGCACCGCCGAGACGATGGCCTGCGCGCCGGAGCCACAGAGCCGATTGACGTTCATTGCAGGCACGCTATCGGGGATGCCCGCATCGCGCGCGGCGACGCGGCTGAGGTACATGTCGCGCGGCTCTGTGTTGATGACATGGCCGAACACGACGTGTCCGATCTGCCCGCCCTCGACGCCCGCGCGGTCCAGAGCGGCCTTTGCCGCCGCTGTCCCGAGGTCAATGGGCGGCGTGCCCGCAAGGCTGCCGCCGAACGTACCGATGGCGGTGCGTGCACCGCTCAGGATGACGATATCTTCGCTCATGGTCCCCTCCTGGATATGGGGCGACTATGCGCGCGCGGCATGGGTTTGTCAGCCCTCGGGACGGGTTTGCAAATAGAGACGTAACGGCACGCCACTTGTGGTAAACCGGGCGGACAACAGGGAGGAAGTGCAATGTCCAGCAGCGTCCAGGTGCTCTATCCGGCCACGGAGGGCACCCATTTCGACTATGATTACTACGTCAACACGCATCTCAAGATGGTGGCCGAGATCTGGGGGCCGTACATGAAGACCGCTCTTGCGACCAAGGGCCTGTCCGGCGGTCCCGATACGCCGCCGGGGTTTCATGCCATCGCGACACTGGTGTTCAACGACGGC
>CATMVR010000020.1 GCA_950075905.1 uncultured Persicitalea sp.
AGCCGGTCCAGCGTGCCGGCGGGCAGGCCGAGCCGGTCGTCGCCGGCGAGACGCTGGGGCAGGTCGTTGTCGGCCTGGCCCTGCTCGCGCATCGCCAGTGCGACGGCGACCGCGTGCTCCTTGATGACCTCGTGCGCGGTCTCCCGGCCGCCCCCGGCGCGGACGGCCGCCATGGTCATTACCTCCCCCCATTGTGAGGTTATGGTGTCGCCGGTGCAGTCCCATACTACCACAGAGTCTTCGTGCAGGGCTTCCAGCATCTCGGCGCGCATTTCCATCTCACCGTCGGTGGTGATATCGGGAGCCCCCTTGATGGTAAAGGCCATGCCAGCCATCTTCATTTCCTCGCGGAGCGGGGCGTAGGAAGAGGGCAGGCTCGTGGCGTGCAGCCCGTAGTTGAACCGAAGTACGTCGTTGACGGCTCCGGTGTAGAGCTTCAGGTAGCGCTCGCGCATCTCGGACACCGGGATGGGGAACAGCTTATCGGTATAAAATCCGTTTGAGTCCATAGTTTAGTTAGGCAAGAAATTTCATGTTGTCAAAATTTATTTCACGAATCAGCACGTACTCGGGCTGGATTAATACAAAAGAAATGACCCGCGCCACGTCTTCCACCTGGAGGAATTTTTCGCGGGGTACCTTCCGGTCGCCCCAGTAGTCGCTGTCGGTGGGGCCGGGGTTGACGTCCGTGACCTTGATACCCAGTTTCAGGGCCTGATCGGCCAGACCGCTGCTCAGGCCGCGGGCGCCGAACTTGGAGGCACAGTACAGGGGTGCGGTGGGGTTAGTTCGCTGCCCGCCCATGGAAATCACGGTAACGATGTGTCCGGCCTGTTTTGGTTTCATTATTTTAAGAGCTTCGCGGTTGCAGAGAAATACGCCCCTCACGTTCACATCCATCATCTTCTCAAAGGTGTCGAGATCGGTTTCGGCGAGGTCGGGCGATATCATGCCGATACCCGCATTGTTGATCAAAACATCGACGGTGCCGAAGGCTTCAAGACAGGCCGAAAAACCCTTTTGTACGTCGGCTTCCAAGCTGACATCGCCACGGAACGAGCGCAGATTTTCGTGGGATACTTCTTCTGCAAGTTGTCGGGAGCGGCTGAAATCGAATACTCTGGCACCCATTTTCAACAGGGATTGAGCGGTAGCTTTCCCAATACCGCTGGATGCCCCGGTTATAAATATGACTTTGTTCTCAAGGTTGTTCATCATGATTTTACACGTTAATGATTAGTATTTTCCGATACCTCAGCGGAGTGCAGGTTGGTCTTTTTCAGAGATGCGTTTCCCGGTGGATCCTTTTTCTCACGGGCCCACCATATCACCGCCCCAATGAACAGGCATACCATCCCCGAAGCAATGGATAAGCTGCCACTGAGCTGGTTGCGGTAGGGCAATCCCATGCCTATGAAGAGTACCGCCGAGAATAAAAGTGAGATGGCATACAGGTATTGCAAGGCATGCTCGAATTTATGGTCTACCGACGGTTTGTCTACAATGGGCGTATCCAGTTTTTTGAATAATATTCGTACCCGTTCCAGGTAAGCGGCATTGCCTGACCGCTGCAGGCCCGAAGCATAGAAAATGACCAGACAGACAATTGTTTCGATGGTTGTGGCCATTTCCCAGGAGAAGTACCGGGGCATGGCATTCAGCACAATGCCCGTAACCGACCCGACTACCACCGTAAGCATAGCTCCCCGCGGTGTGGCTTTCCGGTTGACAATACCCAGTACGAGGGGAATGCCGATGGGTATGGCAAATATGCCCGTAAACAGCTTGTTGGCCTCAAAGGCTCCCCCGACATCTTCAATAAACAAGGCCCCCAGCATGACCAGCAACCCGACCAGAACGGAGGCTACTTTGGCCACAAGAAACAGCTGCTTGTCCGTGGCGTTTTTATTGATCAACCGTTGGTAGACATCTTTTGACAGCACACTTGCAATGACGTTATACTCCGAATTGAGGGACGACATGGTGGCTGCAAACATGGAGGCAATCATCACGCCCATCAGTCCGGGGGGCAGCAGCAGGCTCGAAATGGCTACGTAGGCCATCTCCTTGTCCGGAAGTTCGGGCATCAGGATCCGGCTGACAATAGGAGGAACCAGAAAAATAAGGGGTGTCACCAGGAACAAAGCGGCGCTGAGGTACCCCACTTTCCGCGCTTCCTTTTCATCCCGCACCGAATAGAACCGCTGGATGAATGTCCAGTTCTCATTGTATTTGATGATCACCATCAGGTAGTAGATACTCAGCCAGAAAATATGCCCCTTTGGCCCGTTGAACCAATTGAGATGGTCAGGTACCTTCTCCGAGATTACTGAAAAGCCACCAATGTGGTCGAGCGATAGCCAGAATAGCATGAGGGAGGTAAAGAGCAGAATGATGAACTGAACCGTACCCATGATAGAAACCGCCCACAAGCCGCCGTAAAGCGTGAAGGCAATCACGATGATGGAAGAAAGAATCATCGACATCGGGAGCGACAGGGGCGTCACGGCCGTCAGGAAAATGCCGATGGCGTACAATCGTACGGTATTGTCCAGGATGCGCATCAGGATGCCCACCCAGCCGACGGTTTGCCGCAGCGAGGAGTTAAACCGGGTTTCCAGGTACTCGATGGGGGTCGATACGTTGGAGCGCCGCCACTTGCTGGCAAAAACGGCCGCTGCAATGATGCAGGCCGGAACCGTGCTGGTCAGCACAGTCACCGAAACCAGCCCGTACTCGTAGGAAATTCCCGCATAGGCCACGAAAATAAACGTACTGAACAGTGCCATGAAGTTGCTGATGCCCGCCGCCACCCACGGCAAAGCCCCGGACCCTTTGGTGTAGGCGTTGATGTCCTTTACGTACCATTTGAAGAACAAGCCGATTCCGGCCATTAGTACAAGGTATAGTACAATGGCAACATAATCGAGGGTAACGAGTGAGGTCATAGTTTGCTTAGTTGTCTATGGTTTAAAAACCGGATATTTACTTTTTCATCGATGCTTTTTGGCTCAACACATAACTCTGAAGGTACCCTGCCAGATAGGCCGCCTGCAGTGCCCGCGTTTTTTCATTGTAGTGGACGTGGTCGATAAACTGTTCGAGACCTAATTTTTTCGTAAAGCCGTAGAGGTCGATCATCGGAACACCTTTCGTCGAGAAAACCTCGTCGGCGATTCTATTATAAGTAGCCAGGTCAGTGGCGTAGCGGCGAATGGTTTTGGATTTGCTGTTATGGATGGAGTCCACCACAGCGGTAGTTCTGATCCAAATCAACCCGATATTTTTCTCTTTCACTAATTCTATAATCCTCAGCAGATTGCTGCGGTATTCCTTTTCCGTCACCTGGATGATACCCGTCTTTGGGTCGTGCTTGATGTCGTGCAGCCCGCAGTTGAGTACCAGATAATCGGGATTGAAAGCTGGTTCCTTGATCTTGATTTTCAGATATTCCAGTACCATCCGGGAATCCCCGCCGTTGGCACCTACCGGCACATCCAGGTTTTTCTCAGCTTGCCCGTCATCGTTCTTACGGTAGAAGGCGATGGAACCAGCCAGGTAGTCCTGCAGGTAGGGTCCGTACTGGATGGATATGCTATCACCAATCAGAAAAATGGATGGCGGATCGGACTTCCAGGCGGCCAGGAAGATGCACAGGCCAAGAGAAAGTAGTGTTGTTCTTAAAAGCGTAATTTTAGTCATGTTTTGGGACTTGTTTTTCGTTCTACTTTCCAATAGTACCGTACTCCTGAACTACTGATTTCATCAGCGGTTTTTCGAGTATGATGTTTTGTTGAATTCCCTGAAAATCGTTGTTGATGAGGGTAATGTCTTTGGATTGATTGCCGGTTACCGCTAAAAATACGGGTGGGTTACCCAGGGCTGTACTATTCCCAATAATCACTTTCCGGGCATTGGAAAGTCTTACCACCGAGGGAGTCCGAGGCCCGGCCTCAGCTTTGAGACCCTGTATATTTGCTCCCTCAACATCATCGAATACTAAAGCAGGACGCTGATCTTCAGCCTGAAAAGAAAGGCGAATATTATCCAGAAGCAGATTCCTGGCGTGACGAACGTACAGGCCATACGCGGGTAAGGTACCATAAGTCAATCCGTTGGGATAGGCCTTTTCCTGCTCGGGAATAACACGATTGCTCTCGGCAGCGAGTTTTCCCCCTTCAAAACTCAGATTGATATTCCGCAACGTGATATTTTCCACAAAGGCTGTTTCCAAACCGGTAATGGAACACCCCTGTTCGGCGGAGATACGGTTACCCTGGATATTTTCGATGATGATGTCTTTTAAGTAGGGTATATTGATCTTTGCATCCTTGCGGTAAGGCCGATTCCGGTTACCCAGCCGAATGAACAGGGCCGATCCTTTGATATTGCGCATCGTAATGTTCGAAACCGTGATGCGCTCTACCCGGGCACCGTCGGTCGTCATGATACTGATGCCGTCTACCCGGGTATCGTACACGGTACAATTGCTGATGGTTATATCCTCAAATGCACCGCTCGTTTCGGTACCGATCTTGATGCCGGACGCGTTAGAGCTCACGATGCAATTGGTAATAGTGATATCCCGGCAGGCCTCATCGGGCGAGAAGCTTTTGAGGCAAATCGCATCATCCCCGCTGTTGATGACGCAATTCGAGATCCGGACGCGCTCACAGTCCACCAGATCGAGGCCGTCGGTATTACGGCCCCGGACAGTAGTGTAACGGGGCTTTTCAATGTCTTTATTCTCCCGGCTATCAACCGTGATGCCGTCGATGACCAGGTTTTTGCAGGATTGGTAGGATTGTACCCACGAACCCGAATTATATAACGTCAGGTCGCGTACCTGCACATTTTCACAATGCCGGAAATGGATGATACGCGGCCGGCCGCTAAATGACGGCGACAGATACGGACCATTAAAATCATCGCCCCGACCGTCGATGGTACCCCGGCCCTGGAGGGAAATGGCACGGGCATCTTCGGCGTAGATCAGCATTTTGTTGGTCAAAAGTTCACCCGTGTAGGAAGGGTACCTGGAAGGAATAATGGGGTAGTCATCCACATTGGCACTCCCGAGCAGCGTAGCTCCGGCCTCTATATAGAGCGTTACGTTACTTTTCAGGTAAATGGTACCCGACAGAAACGTACCGTTGTGCAGGTACACCTTGCCACCGCCCACCTGGTGACACTGGTCTATAGCCGCCTGAATGGCTTTGGTGTCCATGGTTATGCCATCGCCTTTGGCGCCACTTTGGAAAACATCCCAGGTTCCGGCAGGACGCAGGTTGGCGGTCTGCTGCCCGCTGACCTGCGCGGGACTAGCAGGACTATACATTGTCATTGCCAGTAAGATCAGAAAAAGCAGGTACTTGGGGTTCATGATTGGATAGGTTTATTAGAAAATAAAAGATGGCCCGGGCTTTCATTCATACTACCGACTCCCTTTCCATAATCAGCAGGGGATAATCGCGCAGAGGTAGGGTTTTGAACAGTTGCGCCTCCTGACTGATGCGGTACTTGTCTTTGTCGTTGAATTTTTGGTGATCCGGTATTTCAAAAATTTCTCCTGACATAGGGTCCACCAGAACGGGTTCTTTAAAACCATTTCCTTCCCAATCCCACAGGAACAGATGGGCGTTACGGTCAGGAAGGGTATCCGATGCTTTTTCGTTTGACCAGTAAGCCAACACAATTCCGTTGGCAGTATTCAAGGTGGTAGCACTAACCTTATCCAGACGTTGCCCGGCCCCATTGCCCAAAGCAGCATACTCTTTCTCCCCCGCCGCCTGGGTACCGTCCAGCAGGTGGAGGATTGAATTGCGGGTCTTTACCTCGCCGTGTACAAGGCTACCCAGATTCTGCAGGGCTTTAAAAGCGACTTTCGGGCTGAGTTCCGGCTTAGTCCTTAAAATTCCTTTATAGTTAACCTTACCGGTACCCTTTGGGTAATCGTGCAGGTCCACGATCAGGAACCAGAGTGTCATGTCGATACCCAGTGAGCAATCCGTCAGCAGTCGCCGGAGCATGATCTTGGCCTGGATGTTTTCCGTATAAGGCCCTTCGCCGGTAAAACCGGTGCTGTTGGGCTGGGATGGGAATCCGTTCTCGCCCTGCCAGATTTTAAGCGAAGGGTTAAACTGCCCGATCAGGGTTTTCAATGCCTTGATCCGTTCCGTGTAGCTTTCCGGAATGGTGGTGTAGGGATGAAAGGAAAAAACGTCAATTTCTTTTCCCAAACCAGCCTCAAACATACCTCTGATAAACGTATACGGCAGACGGGACGTCACCCCGCCAATAATGGTGGCTCCGGAACAATTTTTCCGAATGAGGGGGCCTGTTAATTTCACCAGTTCCACGTACAGTTTGGGATCGATTTCCCCCGGATTCCAGAACCCTTTCAGATTGGGTTCATTCCAGATTTCGTAGTGCTGTACTTTCCCCTTATAGCGTTTGGCCAGTGCCGTTACAAACCGCGCCCATGCCTGCCGGGCTTGTTCCGTCAGCATAGGGTGCGAACCGGTTTCGTTTTCCGTATAGTTTTTATTGCCGTAGCCAACATTGAAAAAGGGCTGAATACCCCGTTCGATCAGGCCATCCACGCTTTCATCCAGCCATTTCCAGTCGTATTGGTTTTTCACGCGTTCCACCCGGTTCCAGCCCGTTTGCAGGCGTCCCCATTTTACCGGCAGATCATTCATCCAGGGATATACCTCTTTCGGATCCCACAGTTCACGATCCAATGTTTCGCAGCCTATCCCAAAGGGGGAAACCTTAATGTTTTTGGGACTTTTTATCGTGACATGGGCAATTTTGTTCAGCGTGTTGCCTCCCTTCACCGGCCCCTGGTTTGACTGCTCCAGCCCTTCAAGCGAGTTCAGGAGAGGAGAGATTGTAAGTGCTTTTATGAATGTTCTCCGGTTGCTTTCCATACGCATTTTCCTTTTTCTAGATTGACTGATTCAGCGATTCATTGAATACATTACAGACGTGCAATGAATGAGAATTGAAATGGTAGGGACCCTCATAGCCCGTGTCGCCCAGCAAATGACTCACCAGCGCAATGGACAGAGGATAGAACCACGATCCCAGCATAATTTTCTCGCGATTGGGGTCTTCATCGCGTAGTTCCGCAGAGGCCGTGTTCTCGCCTTCTTTCCAGATCCAGTGCGGGCGCGGTACCCAGTCGGTGGGTTGGCTGTCGCGGCGGTGGAGCAGCCAGCCCTCCCCGTCGGGGCTTTCGTGCTGCAGGGCGTGGGCCAGGTACCGGCGGCAGGCGGCTTCCACATCCTCGCGGCGGTAGTCAGTCAGGGCCGCCAGGTTGACGAGCTGATAGGCGCCGTCAAAATCGGGACAATCGGAGCCGCCGGGCCAGAACGACCCATCGGGCAGTTGGCAGGCCAGTGTGGAGTCGATGCTCCGTTCCAGGTGGCGCAGCGGCCAACCCAACGCAAAATAGATAGGGACCACGTGGATGGTACCGAACAGACCGTTGGGCAGATCAGCCCCCAACTGGGTACCCCAGAATCCGGTTTTGGCATCCTGCAATTCTTCCAGAGCCGGATACATCGCATTTTCCATGAGCGAATCCACTTCCGACGCCCCGAACCAATCGCGCAGCGCAAAAAGTACGGTTGCCGCCGCCAGCACCTGATTCCCCGCCGCCCAGGAATTTTTCCAATCGTAGTGCTTCACCCAATCGTATAGCCGTTCGGCATTCAGGAGTGGTTCCAGAAAACTCAGTTCCCGCTCCGGTTTGCACCCCAGCACCCGTAGCGCCCAGATGTTCCCGCGCGTGTAGTGCCATACGGGCTCCAATTCCTCAATCGTCCGGATGCGTTTTTGGTCGGCCACATGCTTGGAAAAGTAGCCCTGCTCCGTCTGGCGCTGCCGGAAGTGTTCGGCCCACTCCTCGCGGTAGGCTTGCGAATAAGCATTCAGCTTACCAAACAAATCCAGCACGTGCGCTGCGTGGTAGGAACCGTAAAAGCTTTCACCCTCGCCCGCTTCTTTTTGGTAAATGCCTGGCTTATTGCCAATCTTCATGGCGTTGACAAAACGGAGTGAAACTTCTTTTATGCGTTGGTAACCGGAAGTGGTTAGTTCGTTCATGCGAAAATTATTTGTTAGTGAGATAAACAAGCGATTGATCGGCCAGCAGGATGGGATAGTCGGCTACGGGGATGTTGGTAAATGTGTGGGTAGTACCCTCTTTTTTCCAGTTTGCCTTAGGTACTTCGTACACTTTCCCCGAGATCAGGTCTACGTATACTGGCTTTTTGAAAGACCCCTTCACCGTCACCTGGGTAGGTTGGGGCGTGAAAGTTTCGGCGGGGCGCGCCTCATTGTTCCAGAGCGACACAGCGGTTTGCCCGGACTTTTTGTGCTTATAGGCAAAGGCCGACTGCTTCTCCTGGTTGGTGGTGGGTTTAATATCCAGCTGCGCTTCCAGGTCGGCGTCGAAGATCGTGAATACGTGCTGCGCGGCTTTGTAGGCCATTTTGGGCCGCTCTATGGTTTTATCAGGATTGGTTTTCAGAATTCCCTTCGTATTGACGCCCACCATATGATCACCGGCCTCGTAGTGAATATCACTGATCGTGAACAGATTGGTAGCTATACCGCGCCCGTGGTCGCCGAGCATGCGGCGCAAATCCCACTTGGCCTGGCTTAGCTCCGACCAGTCGTACTGCCGCAGCGCCCCGATCGTGACCGCACTGGGTGTAGAGGGAGCGCCATTCTCGCCCTGCATGAACTCTATTCCCCGATCGTAACTCCACACGAGTTCACGCAGTTTTTCAATTTGCGGGTAAGAGGTGCTGGGATTGGGCGCGTAGCCGTGGTAAGAAAGTACATCGATGTATTTCAAGCCATTGTTTTCTTTCAGGTAGTCCAGAAAATCCCGCATGAAGTCGAGTTTGGTGACGCTGGCCATACCCAGGGCAATCAGCCGGGCCTCGGGCTGCACTTCCTTCACAATCCTGGCCGTACGCAGGTAGAATTCTCCGATTTCCCGACCAGTGTGGGTCTTGTTAATATCGGGCTCATTCCAGATTTCCCATTCGGGTACATCCTTTTTGTAACGGGTCACCATGGCGCGCACCCAGTTATCCCAGGCCGTCAGGGCCTCAGGAGAGGTAGGAATATGACCCGCCAGCTTAGCCTCACCACCTCCCTCGTAGATTGGATTCCCGTAGGAAAGCTCCACCCACGGAGCCACTCCGCGCGCCGCGGCATCGGGAATCACGGCGTCCAGCCAGGCGAAGTCGTATTTCCCCTTCACTTTTTCGGTTCTGGCCCAGCCCCCCTGCAACCGAATCCGCTTGGCTCCCAAAGGTTCCAGATAGTGCTTGTACGACTGGTAGTCGGTATAGTCGCGGTCCATGGTTTCACCACCGATGGACCAGCTCGACGCTTTGATTTCCTTCGTGCTGCGGGGCTTTACGGAGCCGATTTCCCGAAAGCCTTCGGGCGCGGCGGGAAGTTGGGCGAAGGCGGTGGTACCCACCAGACCAAGTACCCCCAATAGGGTACTTTTCAATTTTATGTTCGTACGTGGGGTCATGTTCATTAAGTATAGATTTCGTTACTGCTGACTGATGAGTTGGTAGGTGTTTTGGGTGAGTTGCTCGGCATTTTTCAGGTTCATCTTTTTTTCGCCCCGGTACCAGTGCTGCCACTTCCTGTCGGTTACGTTGAGGGCCAGGCCGGTTTTCATCCGGGCAAAGGCTTCCGCAGCTTCTTTGAGGTACTTCTGGGCCTTGGCCTTGTTGCCTTCGTCGAGCGATTGTTTGGCCCGGACAGTCCCGATCAGCCATTCTTCCAGCCCAAGCATGATTTGTATTTGCGAAAGCAGATTGGTCTTCAGAAACTCCCGCTGTTTGGTATCGAGCTTAGGTAGCAGTGCCTCGGCTTGCCGCAGGGCTTGCGAGTGCCCCTGATGCTGACGAAGCACTTTTTCGAGCAGTTCCTGGTTGTTAGAGGGCCTGGGGTGCGCATCGCTCAGCGAGGTCTGTCCCCAGGTAGCTTCGGCGGTAGCCTGCCGGGCTTTGGCCTCCGCTTCCTGGTACTTGACGAGGTCGGTTAGTTGCAGCTCGATTTTCTTCAATAACCCCAAAGCAAAGCTGCGCGTCTGGCCGTCGAGCAGCATTGGGACCTGTTGGCGATCATGTAGCACAAAACCCGCGAAGTACGTTTGGTAGGCCTGCTGCGCGGCCACGCCTTGCCCACCGTAGCGTTCCTGCATCCAATTTTGGGTGAATGAATTTGGCTCAAAATTTTTAAAATCGTAGAGCATCCTGCCCGAAGCCGCCAACCCCAGCTGAAACTCCCGCAGGTTGGAGGCGTTCAGGATGGCGTAATGGGTACTTTGCTTCTGGTGCGCTTCGCGAAAAACGGCGTAGGTATGCTGCGGCGGAATGCCCTGCGCCAGGTGCGGTCCCGCGCCCCAGAGCTGGTGGTGGTAGTACACGCCGTAGGTATGCCCGGTGCTACGGGTTGTTTCGTGGAAATCTTTCTGCCACTTCCAGCCGGGCGAGTTGTCTGAGAAAACGATGGTGACGTTTTTGGGTATTTCTAAATGGCCCGCCTGGTTGAGAGTGGAGCCTTCGGCCCAGAGGGTGGTGGTGATAGGCGGATTGGGCCGTTTGTCTACCTCCCGGATTATCTGCCGCTGCACCTGCATGGCTTCCGAAATAAGCCTCCCTCGGTCGGCGTCGGACTGCGGTATGCCCGGATCGGCCATCCACATGGGACGGTCCGCAATACCCCGCAGGCCAATCTGCCAGATCACATTAGGGTACCTGGCCCATTCCTCGGCGTAGACACGCCACACTTCTTCCAGCTTTTCGCGGTTGCTATAAAAGGAGAAAAGTGGTTTTTCGCCGGTTTTTTCCTGCCAATAGTTAAAAAACGTAAAGGCGCTCACGCCCATTGGCTCCACATGGTGCATGGACAGGAACACCCCGCGCCGGGCGGCTTCCCGCACCAAAGCGGCCTCCGCCGGATTACGGATGTCGATAAAGCTGGCCGGGATAATCAGGTTCATGCGTAACCGCACCAGCGCCTCCACCACCTGCTTCATGAGGACCGGATTGACCACCTGCCCGTAGTAAGGGTAGTCGATCCGCCGCACGCCGCCGCTTTCGTACCACTCGGTGAGCAGGTCTTCGTCGTTGATAAACCAACCCCGGTACCGGAAGCTGGGGGTACTTTGGGTAATGGCGACGTCCTCCCATTGAAGTACATTCCGCTGCTCTGGCCCCCGGTCCGACCAGAAGTACAGCGGGTCCACGCCCAGGTACTTTTCCAGGAAATGGTATATCCCAAACATCGTGGCCCGCTCGTCGCTGCCCGCGATGACCAGGTTTTGATTGGAAGAGCGCACCTCGTAGGCCTCCCATTTTCCGCGTAGGGCGGCGGTTTCGTGGGCGTGCTTTTTGAGCACCGCATCCGAGCGCCCACAGGTACCCACGAGCACCGCAGGTTGGCCCGAGAGGTTTTTCTCGTCCGGCACTACGCGTAGCGTTTTGCCCGTGATTTTGGCCACGTCACTCACCAGATCCTGCACCGCCAGGCGCACGCACTCGGGCTCGGTGGCCGGCAGTACCACCACGGCCTGCTGCAAAGTACCCACCAGCGTGAACGGATTTTTTGCCGCAGATTGAGCCCAAGCAGATACATGTAGGGTAGTAAGGAAACCAATAAGCAGGTAAAGCGTACGCATCGTAATAAGTATTTTATTCAAATGAAATAAATTTTACTACCCGACTATTGGCTAACTCCTGATCCAGCACTACGGCAGGTTTCAGCCCATGGTGCTGCACCACGATTCCCGTCGTAGAAGTACCGCCCAGGCTAAGGAAATTCTCGGGATTCAGAATTTCCTCTTTGAAATGCACTTCTTGACAATTTTCAAGTCGGAACACCGGACCAGCCTGCGGCACGATAGAACTTTGCGCAAAGGATAAATTGCTGGCCTGGGAGCAAACGGCTCCTTTTTTGGCCTTTATATCCAGGTTCTTAAATGTCAAATCGGCAAGGTAACTACCGCCGGGAAGTCCCCGCAGGCTGAGGGCGGTTTGTGCGCTTTGACAGCGAATATTTTCCATATGGATGTTCCGAAAAACGGGTGCGTGGGCCAGGTCTGTGGCCTGCTCACTGTATTGGATGGCCCGTTCGATGGGTTCGCTGTCGTAGAGCAGATCGAAGACGATGGCCTCATTCCGGATCGTGTCCATGCTGATGTTCCGCAGCCAGATGTTCTCCACCACGCCTCCCCGACCCACCCGCGACTTGAAGCGCAGCCCGCGATCGGTACCCGCAAAGTGGCAGTCTTCAACCAGGACATTGCGAACGCCCGCCGACATTTCACTACCGATCACAAAGCCACCGTGACCAGCCAGGGTACGGCAGCGCCGCACCACCACGTTTTCGCACGGTCGCCCCAGTCGCCAGGCCTCTTCGTCACGGCCGGATTTGAGGCAGATGTTGTCGTCGCCGACGTCGATGATGCAATCTTCAATCAGCACATTCTTGCAGCCGTCGGGGTCGATGCCGTCGTTGTTGGGGCCGTGGGCCTTAATTTTGATATTTCGAATAATCAGGTTTTCACAAAAAACCGGATGGACGTTCCAGGACGGACCGTCGAGTAGCGTGACGCCTTCCAGTAGAATGTTTTTGCATTCCAGAAATTGCACAAAGGGGGACCGGACGCCCGCTGCCTCGGTACCAAACACGCGCTGCCCGATGGGTACCCCGCTCTTGCCCATACGGAACAGCTCTTCCATACCGGGCTGGTGCTTTTTCCAGGGCCACCAAACCTGCCCCTGTCCGTTTAGGGTACCCTCGCCCGTGACGGCGATGTTCTCGCAATCTTTGGCATAAATCATAGGAGAATAATTGTAGCAAAAGTACCCTCCGCGCTGGATCAACACGACGGGCAGGTAGTCGGCAAAGCGCTGGCTGAACCGTACTTCGGCCCCTTTTTCCAGGTGTAGGTTCACATTGCTTTTCAGGTGGATTGGCCCGGAGAGCCAGGTACCTTGAGGCACCAGTACCCTCCCGCCACCTGCCCGGTGGCAAGCCTCGATGGCCTGTCGAATGGCATCGGTAATGGGTACCTGCGCTTTGGCTCCGTAATCACGGATGTCGAAGCCTCGGTCGGGGAAGGCAGGTGCCTGCCACAGCGGGAAAGCAAACGGCACGCGGGCATCAAGTACCTGTGCCGACAGCGTCCCGCCCGTACTGGCCAAAAGGAAGATCCAAGAAAAGTAAGTAAGGTAGCTTGTCATGTCGTGGTGGTATAAAGATGCGCCATGAGGCCCATAACGTACTGAGAAATAACCCGATAGTTGCTTTTCTGCAAGGCTTCACCACCGCGATTGATCTGGCAGCAATCCGACAGGAAACCGTCGGGTGTGAGGCTTTTTTCCAGGCGCAGGCGGATGTCGGTCAGGCGCTTTTCGGGCAGGTCGGGTAGCCAGCCGGCCCTTTTGCCGTATAGTAGCGCCGCGCCCAGGCCGGCCGTTGCGGTGGCGTCATAGGCGGTTTCGGGCAGATCGAGGTAGGCGCGCCAACTATGGTCGGGTTGTTGATGCGTCAGCGCAAGGCGTGCGTAGTAGACGTAGGCTTCCTGTATTCTTTTCAGGCGGGCATCCGGCGCAAAGGCTTTGTCTTCCCGGATGATTGCCGCCGTCCGGACCAATCCGAGCAAAAACCAGGTGTAGCCTCTCCCCCAGTTGCGAAACCCTTTGGCACTTCCGTCTTTTGACGCCCGCTGGTACACGGCTTGTTCGTCAGTGAGGTATCTGATACGTTCTTCCAACTCAATCAAGGCGTATTCATACCATTCTTTATTCCCGGTTGCCAGGGCTAACACCGCCAGCGGATAAGCCAATGTATAGCAACCTTCGGTAGTAATCGAGGTACCTTTCAATTGCCCGTTTTCTATTCGGCTTTCACAATAATCTGTAAACAATTGAATGGATGGGTGCTTAGGGTATTTTTCAACAATAGCCACAAAAGGCAATCCGGACTCTGGATTATTAAACAGATTATCAGAAGGCTGGGTATTCGGATTTTCGTAAACAAGATTTTGACTGTCAGGAACGAAAAGCTTCAAGTGTGAATCCAAGGCAGCACGGGCACCCGGATAACGTCCCGACCTACTCAACGCTAACAAGCCATCGAGGGTACATCCCTCCATCCAGCCGAATGGATACAACGACCGAAGTGAATAAAAGGTACTCAGGAATGACTCGGATGGAGAGGCAACAGACTCCTCGCTACTCCATAGGTGCGAGCCTGTTTGAGGAGTAGTTGCCAGAAAGTATAGTGGTTCGGTACCCTGCACCAGCCGTAACCGTAAACCCTGCTTTTGCAGCATGGCAGGATCTACTTTCAACACACATTCAAACAATTGCAAAGCACTGGCGTACTTAATAGAAAGTACCCCTAACTTCTCCCCTGACTTGGCCAGGCTTACTTCTACTTCCCGCTCGTCGCGCGTATCCAACGCCACCATGAGCCGAAGTCGTAGGCTAGCGGAGCGTTTTGCCGGAAGCTTCCTTACTTTTATAACCAGGCCTTCCCCCGTAACGGGCAGCGTGAAGTGCTTCCAGCCGAAAGGTACCCGCCTGCCCCCCGGTAAGGGTATGGTCGATAAAGCCCCTTCCGCCGGGTGTAAGGGTAAGTAGTCAGAACCGACTAATTCTCCCAAAACAGACGATACAGGCCAGGTAGGTAAGGCAGTAAGCGCTAATCCACTGGTAGTAATCTGAGCCAGAAAGGTTCTTCGGTCGGGCATTCTTAGTATCAATTACTTTTAAAAACTGACTGTTAGCAGGATAATGTCAGAGTAGCTCCCAAAATTGGCATTCTTCCGGAGCAATCCATTTTGTAAAATTCCTGGTTCTGAGATTTATTCCAGTTCGTGATGCCCACCTCCGGTATTGGGCCTGCGCACTTTATTTATGACCGGTAGTCTTGGCTTTTTTTGTCTTGGAGATTTGCCGCCGACAGGAATTTTGCATTACCTTTTTGAAAAATTAAACGGCGTCAATTCGCTTTTTTTCAAAGTCAGTTCATACAGAATTTTTCCTTCTTCACCGACTAACCGGAAGGCTGCCGTTGGATCTGCCGGGGCAGCATCAAAAGACAACTCCCCAAACGCGTATTTGCCTCCGATACCAAATAATTGCGTTTTCCAGGCGGGATCAGAAATATTCGGCCCACCAAGTCCACCAAGACTTGCTGCTTCAAACTCATAAAATTTGAATCCATTGGCTCTGGGAATCATGAAACCTCTGGCCCCATGACGATCACCGGAGATAAGAATCACGCCACTGATGTTGTTTTTTTCGATCAGACTGAAAATTTGTTCCCTTGCCTTACGATCGAAAGTTCCCCACGAGTCCTTGCCACCTGATACATAGTCGCTCCACATAGTACCACACGACAAAATGATAAAGGGACCTTTACAATTCAGCAGTTGTTTCTCCAGCCACGCCATCTGCTCATCTCCCAGAAAAGAATTTTTTGTTCGGAAGTACCGATGATCAACCATAATGACATCGGCAGCACCAATGCGCGTCTTGAAAAAAACGCCCTTCCTTTCCTCGCTAAATCCGTAGGAGGGATTTGCCCATGAGGTTCGGAACACTTGCCAAACCTTGTCCTTATCTTCTTTGGTGTAGCCCTTCGGTTCTCCCCACAAATCATCCCCGAAATAATCGTGGTCATCCCAGGTTGCATACACTGGAACTTTCGCGGCTAGATCTCGCCATGCGGGATACAAATCCCGGGCGAGATAATCCAGACTGTGCCATCCTTTGTGATTTAACTTGTCCTGAGGAGCCGTATCTCCCAGTAATAGCAGCGCGTTAGGATTTCTGGTCAGCATGGTATTAGCCTGCTTCTGATTTCCAAAACCCCAGCGGTGCAGGCAGGAGCCAAAAGCAATGCGTGTTATTTTATCGGATTCACTCGAAGTAGTCTTTATGCTGGAATTTTGCGGCACTTCGATCTCAACTTCATCTACAAAAACGCGGTAAGAATATTCAGAATTTGGCGTTAAGCCTGCAATTGGAACGACGACAGAAAGCTCGCTTTCAAGGGTGGAATATATTGGACCAAAAGTTTTTGAATGACCATTCAAAGTTACAGATACGGTCACCCCACCGGGCTTAACCGTTCTAAGCCATACATGTGCCCCGGTCTCACTGATATTGCCTAACATTGGGCCTCCCAAATGGATTATTTTCTTCTGTTTGCAATAGTCCTGAAAATATTTATTGGACGCCAGTGTGGCAAAACCAGCGTCAGGATCCCGGGCCAGTCCTGTCTCTGCCCACTTGTAAAGCATTTGCTTTTCGACCGGAAGTTCCAGGTCAAAATTATTCAGTAACAACATGTTGTCTAGTAACCGGGGGCTGAACTCGATGCCGTTGCGCTCTGGGAAGTCGGTTGCCTGACCGTTACTACAGAAGACAATCAAAAGGTTCCATAGTACAGCATGGGGTATTAGGAAGCCGACTTTGGGCACCTTTCTTTTCTTGCACTCCGGATGTGTTGCTATAAAATACTTTCTCATAAAAATTGAGTTATTCGATACGTATCCTGTCAGTGCGTTTACTGATCACGGTCTTTTGTCTGCTTCTACTAGCGCAGGATTGTTGAATGGCTGGGCCACCGGAATGTCGACCCAGCCGTATAAATCAATACCCCGGATTCTGCACCAGTTTGGCATCCTTATTGGCCTCGATTTCCGAGTAAGGAATCGGGAAAAGATTATTGTAATCGTTGATATCGTCGCCGTTGAGTGGGTTATATTTTCTGACCCTCTCCACCAGTTTGCCCATTCTGCACAGCGTCAACCGACGGTTTTCCTCGAATACCAGCTCCCGCGCCCTTTCGTCCAGAATGTAGTCGAGTGTCACCTCACCAGCGGTGACCGGGGTAGCCTTCGCGCGGCTGCGCACCACGTTCAGATCAGCGGCGGCTTTGGCCGGTTCTCCTTTCAGAAAATACGCCTCCGCCCGCAGGAAGTAGGTTTCGGGCAGCCGGATCAGGTACATATCCCGGTAAGTGGCACCGGCAGTAGACTTCAAAGTCAGAGCAGCCGGTTCATCAAAAAGCCCCTCGGGATGTTGACCGGGCGTCGTGACTTTGGAGGGGTATGGGTACCAACGCCAGGCCTGGGCTACCCACTGGGGTGCAGGGAAATCGATGATGCTTTTGCCAAAATACTCGGAACCGGGGTTGGAATAGAGAAAATCCCGGACAATATTGTACTTTGAAGTCCTGATGTCGGGCTGCGTGATGATCCGGTTGTCGGCTTTGGGGTTTAACCCCCAAATGTCATACAGATAGTAATCGGTAGGCGTGATAAAGGAAGCTCCTCTCCCACCAATGTTCAGGGTGGAGGCGGGCGCACTTTTGTAAGCCGCTTCTTTGCCACCTGGATCTTTGATGGTGAAGACTACCGGACTCACGGCTCGTTCGAGCTGATTGGTACGTCCTCCCGCCGAGGTTAGACTGCCCCCCGGTACATCGATCTCGTACTGGGCCACCCAAATGGCCTCTCTGTTGCCGATGCCCCGGTTTTGGTTGCCCGCCCGGAAGAGATCATAAAAAACATCACCTGGTTTATCTTTGAGACTACCGAAGCGGGTAGTCATTAAAGACAAATTTGATTTTACAATTACCTCGGTTGCTGCCTCTATCGCCTTATCGTATTGTTTCAATGTTAGGTACGTTTCGGCCAGCAGGTGGTTGGCTATGGATTTGTTCAATCGACCATCCAGCACGGCATCCACATTAGGCAGCGTATTGGCTGCCTCGGTAGCGTCCTTAATGATTTGAGCCAGGATGTCTTCGCGCGTGGCCCGTTCAAAGTCGCTCTTGGGAGAGGTAGATTCGTCCAGCACCAGGGGTACTGCTCCGTACGTATGAACCAGGTATCTATAAGCCCAGGCTCTGAAAAGCTTGGCCTCGCTGGCGATCAGGACCCGTTTTCCTTCGGGTACCTGCGAGTCGGGCAACCTGGATAGGATGGTATTGGCATTGGAGATGACCTTATACCAATTGACCCAGTGGTATTGCGGTATGCTGCCCTGGGGAGTGATGATATTGTTATAATTCCCCAGGCGGTTATTGTCCAGACGGGCATTGTAGGCCAGGTCGGTACCCAGCACCTCGGTGTATTCGTTGGCATTGGGCGTAATGCTCTGCTCATCACGCACCCGGGCGTACAGATCGACCAGGGCCGCCTGAAAATTGGCTTCGCTTTGGTAGGAGTTTTCCGGGCTGTAAAAATCAAGAGGTACTTCTTTGAGGAAATCTTCCTCATTACAACCAGAAGCGAACGCCATCAAGACTGATAACAAACTGATTTTAATTATTGTAGCTTTCATATTCTAATAGACTTGTTGCGATGTAAATATTTTTGTAATTTTGCTCATTATGAAAATATCAATTAAAGATCTAACTACTGAAAGA
>CATMVR010000021.1 GCA_950075905.1 uncultured Persicitalea sp.
GCGGCCACTTCGTCTTCGGTAGCACCGTCAAAAATTGGCGTAGCATAGCGACGACCCAGTTTGAGTCCGGCCCAGGCCAGGATAGTTTCGTAAATCTGCCCGATGTTCATACGCGAAGGTACCCCAAGTGGGTTCAGAACGATATCAACCGGTGTGCCGTCTTCCAGGAATGGCATGTCTTCGTCACGCACAATACGGGCTACTACCCCTTTGTTACCGTGGCGACCAGCCATTTTATCTCCCACTTTCAGCTTACGCTTCTTGGCGATGTATACCTTGGCTAGTTTCACGATACCAGCAGGTAGTTCGTCTCCTACTTCCAGCGCGAAACGCTCCCGCTTGAAGTGTCCCATCAGCTCACTTCGCTGATTGAGGTAGTTACGAACCAGGCGGAAAATCATTCGGTTCAGATCGGCGTCATCCGTCCAGGCGTCGGTCAGTACGTCTCCGATCAGGTTTACCTCCTCGGGTACGGAATACTGGCTTTCGTCGCGGTAGGGGTTGGCGGCTGGGAAAAGGTTTTCCGAAACATTCTTCCGGTTAAACTTCATGCCTTTGCTAATGAGCACATCGCCAAACTTATGCTTCACACCCAGGCTGGTTTTACCATCCACAAGCTCCATCAGTTTGTCGATCATGCGCTCACGCAGGGCGGTCAGGTCGCGGCTATAGCGCTTCATGAGAAGCTTAAGCTCGTCTTTGTGCTTGGCGCGCTCCTCCTTGGTTGGACGAGAGAAAAGCTTGGTATCAATTACCACACCCTTCATCGAGGGGGGGGCTTTCTTGGAAGCATCCTTCACATCACCGGCCTTATCACCAAAGATGGCACGTAGCAGTTTTTCTTCGGGGGTTGGGTCAGATTCTCCTTTTGGTGTAATCTTACCAATCAGAATATCACCTTCCTTCACCTCCGTACCCATGCGGATGATACCGTTTTCGTCAAGGTTACGAACGGTCTCTTCGCTTACATTGGGTATTTCTGCTGTGAGCTCTTCCTCACCCCGCTTGGTATCGCGTACTTCCAGCTCAAACTCTTCGATGTGAATGGAAGTAAAGATATCTTCGCGAACTACCTTCTCCGAGATTACAATAGCATCCTCAAAGTTGTATCCCTGCCAGGGCATAAACGCCACCATCATGTTACGGCCCAGAGCAAGTTCGCCTCCTTCGGTACCATACCCCTGACACAGCGCTTCGCCTTTCTTCACTTTCTGGCCCTTCAAAACCATCGGTTGCAGGTTAAGGCACGTATCCTGGTTGGTTCTGCGGAACTTCACCAGATTGTAGCTAACGCAATCGTCATCGAAGCTTACCAGACGGTCTTCGTCAGTACGCTCGTAGCGTACTATGATTTTGTTGGCATCCACGTAATCGATCACGCCATCTCCTTCGGCTACTACCAGGGCCCGCGAGTCCATAGCTACCCGTCTTTCGAGACCAGTACCTACAATCGGAGCTTGCGGCCGCAGCAGGGGCACCGCCTGACGCTGCATGTTTGAGCCCATCAGGGCACGGTTGGCGTCGTCGTGTTCCAGGAATGGAATCAGCGAGGCTGCCACCGATACAATCTGATTGGCGGCAATATCCATGAAAGAAGCCTGGCTGGGCTCTACCATGGGGAAGTCGCCCTCAAAACGGGTCTTGATTTTATCAACCGTAAAGTTCCCCTTAGCATCTACTGAGGCATTTGCCTGAGCGATATACTTGGAATCTTCCTCTTCGGCCGTCATGTATATGATTTCGTTGGTCAGTTTTCCGCCTCCGTCGATCACCCGGTAGGGAGTTTCGATAAAGCCCATGCCATTTACCTTGGCAAAGACGCAAAGGGAAGAAATCAAACCGATATTGGGCCCTTCGGGAGTTTCGATGGTACACAAACGACCATAGTGGGTATAGTGTACGTCACGAACCTCAAAACCAGCGCGCTCACGCGACAGACCACCGGGGCCCAGAGCCGACATACGACGCTTGTGCGTGATTTCGGCCAGCGGGTTGGTTTGATCCATGAATTGCGACAACTGGTTGGTACCGAAGAACGAGTTGATCACCGACGACAACGTACGGGCATTGATCAGGTCAACGGGTTTAAAATCTTCGTTGTCACGAACATTCATCCGCTCCTTGATGGTACGGGCCATACGGGCCAAACCTACTCCGAACTGAGCGTACAACTGCTCACCTACGGTCCGTACGCGACGGTTAGACAGGTGGTCAATATCGTCCACTACGGCTTTGGCGTTGATCAGTCCGATCAGGTACTTCACAATGGAGACGATGTCCTCAGTGGTAAGTACCCGCACGTCAAGGCTGGTATCAGAACCTAGCTTCTTGTTGATCCGGTAACGCCCTACATCACCCAGGTCATAGCGCTTGTCGCTAAAGAACAGGCTCTGAATTACGTCGCGGGCAGTTTGCTCATCGGGTGCTTCGGCATTCCGAAGCTGACGGTAAATCTGCTCAACGGCTTCCTTATCCGAGTTGGAGCTATCTTTCTGTAGCGTATTGTAGATGATATTGTAGTCGGCCACATTCATATCCTCCTTGTGGAGGATGATAGACTTTTGGCCAGAATCCAGGATCACATCGATATCGTCCGCTGAAATCAGCGAATCGCGCTCGAGAAGCACTTCGTTTCTTTGAATAGAAACCACCTCACCGGTATCCTCATCCACGAAGTCTTCCGTCCAGGTACGCAGTACCCGGGCAGCCAGACGGCGGCCAACGGCTTTCTTAAGATTGGTCTGCGTAGCTGAGATCTCTTCGGACAGGCCAAACAGATCAAGAATATCTTTATCGGAGCCAAAGCCGATAGCGCGCAGCAGTGTCGTTACCGGAAATTTCTTCTTCCGGTCGATATAAGCATACATGACGTTGTTAACGTCAGTAGAAAACTCGATCCATGAGCCTTTGAAAGGAATAATACGAGCAGAATACAGCTTTGAGCCGTTGGTGTGCTTGCTCATGGAGAAAAACACCCCGGGTGAGCGGTGTAACTGCGAAACGATTACTCGCTCTGCGCCATTGATCACAAAAGAGCCGCGATCCGTCATGTAGGGGATATTTCCAAGAAATACCTCCTGCTCAATGGTCTCAAATTCTTCGTGATCGGGATCGTTACAAATAAGTCGAAGCTTTGCCTTCAGGGGTACTGCGTACGTCAATCCCCGATCAATGGATTCATCAACCGAATACTTGGGAGGCTCAAGGAGATAGTCAATAAACTCAAGCACGAAATTATCCCGCGAATCAGCGATGGGAAAGTTTTCGGCAAATACCTTGTAGAGTCCTTCGCCGGAGCGATCTTCTACGGAGGTATCCAAGCTAAAAAAATCTCTGAATGATTGAACCTGAACCCCTAATAAGTCGGGATAATTAATAATCGGAGTGATCCGGGCAAAGTTTTTTCTGGAAGTTGTTTTGGTAGCCAAGGCTATATCTTTTTTGGGTTAATAGAACAAAATTTTCTAGAGCCAGTGCAACAAGTCATAACGCACAAAAGCTCTGATTAGTTTAAAACCACAAAATCAGGCCTCGTAGAGAATGTCGGAAAGCGGGCCCCTCTTCTTACTTTCTACGAGAAAAGAAGTGTTTCGGACCGGCCTCCCCAATTTATAAGAATTCGAGGGTGTAAACCATAAACCTCTGGAATTCAGGGAAGATAATGCGACTATTACTGAGCGGAGAGTAGATTAGAACTTAACTCAGTAGGTACAACACCAAACCACAACAATAAGTTTGATGCTTATATACTAAACAGGAAAAGACCTGACGAATGTCAGGCCTATTCCTGCTTTTTTATGGGGTAAAAGCGGGATGAAAATTACTTCACCTCAACTTCGGCACCAGCTTCTTCAAGCTGCTTCTTAAGGGCCTCAGCCTCATCTTTAGCAACACCTTCCTTCAAAGGCTTGGGAGCACTGTCAACCAGTTCCTTCGCTTCTTTCAAGCCGAGACCAGTCAGGTCTTTCACCAGTTTAACAACAGCAAGCTTGCTTGCACCAGCTGCTTTAAGAATTACATCGAAAGACGTCTGCTCAACCGCAGCAGCAGGCTCATCGCCACCACCAGCAGGGCCAGCCACCATTACTGCACCAGCAGCAGCGGGCTCAATGCCGTATTCGTCCTTCAGAATTGCAGCAAGTTCGTTCACTTCTTTAACCGTAAGGTTAACAAGCTGCTCCGCGAAAGCTTTCAAATCTGCCATTTTTTATTTTTGATTAAGTGATTATTACAAATGATTTTGAATGTATTGATGGCTTATGATTGAGTCTGATGGATAGCCAGTGCGCATCAGCCCTATGAAATTAATCCTCTTTTTCGGATAAAGTCTTAACAATACCGGCCAGTTTGTTACCGCCACTTTGCAGGGCAGATACCACATTCTTGGCGGGTGATTGCAACAGACCAATAACTTCTCCAAGAAGTTCCTGCTTCGATTTCAGCGAGATGAGGGTTTCCAGTTGATCCGCTCCGATAAAAAGAGACATATCTACTGAGGCACCTTTCAGCTTAAGCTTGTCGTTACCAGACTTCTTACGAAATTCTTTGATCAGTTGCGCAGGGACTTTACCTGACTCCGGGTGAAACATTACCCCCGAGAAGCCTTTCAGAACGCTATCGTCGAAAGGAGTATAATCGGTACTTAATGTTTCAAGTGCTTTTTTGATCAGGGTATTCTTGATCACCCGATACTCTATACCGCGCTCAAAGCACAGGCGACGAAGTTGGTTTACTTCATCTACCGACATGCCGGAAGCATTGGTGATATAGAAGTACGGTGTGTTCTCGAACTTCTGACTCAGTTCTTCTATTACTACTGCTTTTTCTTCCCGTGTCATAATTATAAACCTGGAATCGTGTTTTTGTCAATGGAAACACTTGGGCTCATCGTGCTCGACAAGTAAATGCTTCTCACATACGTACCTTTTGCCGAAGATGGCTTCAGGCGAACCAGTGTATTAATAACCTCCTGGGCGTTCTGTGCCAGTTTTTCAGGATCGAATGATACTTTCCCGATGCTGGTGTGAATGATACCGGATTTGTCAACCCGAAAATCAATCTTACCTGCCTTAACTTCCTGAACAGCCTTACCCACGTCGGTGGTTACGGTACCTGATTTAGGGTTGGGCATCAATCCACGGGGACCGAGGATTTTACCTAGCCTACCTACCTTAGCCATTACGCTAGGCATCGTTATGATTACGTCTATGTCGGTCCAACCTTGTTCGATTTTTTGGATGTATTCATCCAGACCTACGTGATCAGCTCCGGCCTCTTTCGCTTCGGCTTCTTTGTCAGGTGTACACAGCACCAGCACGCGCACCTCCTTACCCGTACCGTGAGGCAGGGTCACAACTCCACGCACCATCTGATCGGCCTTCCGGGGATCCACGCCCAAACGAACGTCAATATCCACGGAGGAGTCAAATTTGGTATAGGAGATGTTCTGGAGAACTTCTGCGGCCTGATGAAATGAGTACGACTGAGTTCCGTCGAACTTCGATTGAGCCTCTTTCTGCTTTTTCGTCAATTTTCCCATGTTCTTAGTTTCTTAGGCGTATCGTTGTACGCTTAGTTGTTTTCTTCCCACGGGGCTTTGCCAGTCACGGTAATACCCATACTACGAGCTGTACCAGCTATCATCTTCATGCCTGCATCAACAGTAAAGCAGTTCAGGTCGGGCATCTTGGTTTCGGCAATTTGCCGAACCTGATCCCAGGTAACCGAGCCAACTTTGGCGCGGTTCGGCTGAGCCGACCCTTTCTTCAATTTAGATGCTTCCATGAGCAAAATAGCGGCCGGAGGAGTCTTTATGACAAAGTCAAAAGACTTATCCTTGTAGTATGTAATAACTACCGGCAACACCATACCCATTTTGTCTTGGGTACGGCCATTAAACTGCTTGCAAAACTCCATGATGTTCAAACCCTTCGAACCCAGTGCAGGTCCGATAGGAGGTGAGGGATTGGCCTGGCCACCCTTCACTTGGAGTTTGACGTATCCGCCTATTTCTTTTGCCATTGTTTTTGATTTTGTCGGTCTATTGGTTCTCCTTACGGCTCACGTGCAGGGGAAGCAATCCTGCCCGCTCAGAGTATCAACTTTCCTTTTCGACTTGTGCGTAACTGAGTTCCACGGGCGTACTGCGCCCGAATATTTTTACAACTACATTGAGTTTTTTCTTCTCGTCAAATACCTCTTCCACCGTACCGATAAAGCCACTGAACGGGCCGTCGACCACCTTCACGCTTTCTCCTTTGAGGAAAGACATAGATGGTGTTTCTTCTTCCTGTGCGGCCTCATCGACCCGGCCCAGGATTCGGTTGATTTCTGATTGGCGAAGAGGTACGGGCACTTTGGAAGTACCCTCAGAATTTCCGAGGAATCCAATTACCCCGGGCATGCTGGTAATCAGGTGGTGTACCTCTCCTTTGGAAAGATCTGCGGATATGATGATATAGCCCGGAAAGAAGTTCTTTTCACGAACTCGCTTCTTGCCATTCCGCATTTCGTAGATTTTTTCCGTTGGAATGAGTACCTCGGGAACGTATTCACTGAGGTTCTGCCGGGCGAGTTCGTTCTCAATGTAAGTCTTGATCTTCTTCTCTTGCCCCGAAACGGCTCTTAATACGTACCAATTTACACCCGTCATGCTGTTCTGGGATTATTGAGGTATTCCAAAAAATACCTTAGAAAGTCTGATAAAATAGATTGAGTGCGTTCTCGAAAACGAAGTCCATAAACCCCACCACAAAGGCAAAGATCAAGGATCCCACTAGCACCAGCGTGGTATTGGACTGCAACTCGTTGAAAGGAGGCCAGGTCACGTGTTGTGTGATCTCTTCCCAAGAGGCTTTCAAAAATGAGGTTAACTTTTCCATTTTCTGTTTTAAAACTAGCACGGGTGGAGAGATTCGAACTCCCATCAACGGTTTTGGAGACCGCTATTCTACCCTTGAACTACACCCGTTTGTATTTCCCTTTTCGCGTTCTCAACGATTGGGGCTGCAAAGATACGAATTTGTCATAAAAAACAAGTGCATTTCTCAGCGAAATGCACTTGTTTTTTTGAACTTAGCCGAACTTAGTCAAGAATCTCAGTTACCTGGCCGGCACCTACCGTACGTCCACCCTCACGGATAGCGAAACGGAGACCTTTTTCCATGGCAATCTTGTTGATCAACTTCACTTCGATCGTGATGTTATCGCCGGGCATTACCATTTCCACACCAGCGGGGAGTGAAATCTCTCCGGTTACGTCCGTGGTACGGAAGTAGAACTGTGGACGGTATTTGTTAAAGAATGGAGTGTGACGTCCACCTTCTTCTTTCGAAAGTACGTAAACCTCAGCCTTGAAGTGAGCGTGGGGCTTCACTGAACCTGGCTTACAGATTACCATACCGCGACGGATATCTTCTTTGTCGATACCACGGAGAAGCAGACCAACGTTGTCACCGGCTTCACCACGGTCAAGGATCTTACGGAACATCTCAACACCTGTTACGGTTGATTTGAGGTTCTCAGCACCCATACCAAGGATATCAACAGCTTCGCCCGAATTGATGATTCCACGCTCGATACGACCCGTAGCAACCGTACCACGACCAGTGATCGAGAATACGTCTTCCACAGGCATCAGGAACGGAAGATCCGTCATACGAGGAGGGATGGGAATAAAGCTATCAACAGCATCCATCAGATCTTCCACGGTCTTCACCCACTTGTCTTCGCCATTCAAAGCGCCAAGAGCAGAACCCTGAATTACCGGAATATTGTCTCCGTCATATTCGTAGAAGCTCAAAAGCTCACGAATTTCCATTTCTACGAGTTCAAGAAGCTCGGGGTCATCAACCATGTCCACCTTGTTCATGAATACTACAAGCTGAGGTACACCTACCTGACGGGCCAGAAGGATGTGCTCACGCGTCTGGGGCATGGGTCCATCGGTAGAAGCTACTACGATGATAGCGCCGTCCATCTGGGCAGCACCCGTAACCATGTTCTTAACGTAGTCAGCGTGTCCGGGGCAGTCAACGTGCGCGTAGTGGCGATTGGCTGTCTGGTACTCTACGTGTGATGTATTAATAGTAATACCGCGCTCTTTCTCTTCAGGAGCGTTATCAATTGACGAGAAGTCACGCTTTTGTGATAGTCCCTTATTTGCCAGTACAGTTGTAATTGCAGCGGTCAGGGTAGTTTTACCGTGGTCAACGTGCCCGATTGTACCGATATTAACGTGCGGTTTCGAGCGATCAAACGTCTCTTTTGCCATGTTTTCTAGGTATGCTTAAATTAAAAGTTAATACGAATTTGTTAACGTTTGCTGATTTTGCCTTCAAGTGATTTGCACCGTTTGTCCTAGTAAAACTGTCTAAGACTGAAAACAAGCCTTCTCGCTACAAAGTGAGAAGGCGTTTTATCGCTAAGCTTTTTGTGAGCCGTTGAGGGGATTTGAACCGCAGCGGCGGACCGTCCCTGACCTCTTCCTTACCAAGGTAGTGCTCTACTCAACACTCTATTTGTGAGCCGTTGAGGGGATTTGAACCCCTGACCTCTTCCTTACCAAGGAAGTGCTCTACCCCTGAGCTACAACGGCGTTTGCCTTATTTTAATTCTTTGCTCTTTTCTAAACCCGCTGAGGGGTTAGGATCGCAACGGCGGCTGTATGCCCAATATATCAAAAGCGATCAACGAAAAGAATTTCCAAAGGATATTTTCGGTGACCGCTTCGATGCCTCAGAATATTATGAGCGGGAGACGAGGTTCGAACTCGCGACCTATAGCTTGGAAGGCTATCGCTCTACCAACTGAGCTACTCCCGCAAAATATTTGGTGGGGGCGGATGGATTCGAACCACCGAAGGTATAAACCAGCAGATTTACAGTCTGCCCCATTTGGCCACTCTGGTACACCCCCCTAACGCTATTTCAAAGCTCCCGGAACCGCTTACGATTCACTTTGGAGTCGCAAAATTATAGCCTTTTCTATTATTGTCAAATTCTTTTTAATTTTTTTCTGAATAATTAATTTGAGGTCGCTGTAATAATCATTACAACGACCTCATTAGCAGTTTTTTACAATTAAAATCGTATTCCAAAATTTATCATTCGTACCTGTGGCCCGCGGCTTTCCTGAAACAAAGTATTAAGATCGTAGTGGACGAAAAAGTCTGGGAAGTTGCGGATACCCAATTCAAACGCAGCTCCGTACCGGACATCGTTTAGGTAGTAGTCGCTGCGTATGCGGTCTTTCTTACCGTCGGGCAGCTTGGTTTTGGTGTAGCCTCCGAGCCGGTACCCAATGTACCCGCCCGCACTGATGTATGAAACAATTGCATTGGGGAAGCTTACAGTAGGCATCAGCGAGAAATCTACATAGGGAACCACCAGTTTGCTCTTGCGCAAATCCAGTTCACGTCCTTCATTGTTTCGTACCGGCGCAAAATCAAGCTCGGAAGCATCTTTCACCACGGTATTGTTTCCTTCGAACATCAGGTTGTTCCAGGCCACATCAAGTCCAAAATCCACATGGAGTCCGGCATTTTTTCCCCGGGCCAGCGTAGCACTTTTTACATAGCCCAGCGCTATGTACCGCGATCCAAAGGGCCGGAGATCATATGAATCGACATCGAAGCCCAACGGTTCATTTTGTGCGTAGGCATTCAGGCCTAGTGCCACAGTAAAGCCTTTTCGGGGGCTTGAATAACGCCGTACCCGCCGAATGGTTGCAATTTTATCGTCATCGTCGTCATCATCATCATCATCGTAGTCGTCTCTGCCGTTGGGAATGGTATCGTTTTCGTACCGATCTCTATCTTTCCCCACTCTAACCCGATCACTGCCGTCTTTTATATCGACTCCCCGGGTCGTAATGGTCACTTCTGTATCGCCATCCTTGATCCGGATTCCCCGCAGATTTATCCGTACATAGTTTTTATCTTTCCCTACCTCGGTGGTATCTTTCAGGTATTTCCGGCCATCCAGATCGTCAAAGTAAATCTTAGTTTCTCCCTGCATAGTATCGAGGCGCGCGCCCAAATCTTTAAGCAGGCTGTTCAGGTCATACTTCATCAATTTTTCCAGCTCTTTCCGATCTTCGCTGTATATGATCATCCGGGTTTTATCGCCAAAGGTCACAATGAGTGAGTCTTTTTTTACGGGTGTAGCGTGGGCGGTAAAGAGGCCCAAAACACACAGGGCGCATAGGGTTATTGTTTTCAGGGTGGTTTTCATGGCAATAAAATTTATAGTTTGGTTTTTTCTTTCAGATTCTGGTACTGCTTTGAGAGTTTCTCTTCTTCATTTCTCAGGCGCTGATCGGCGCGGGCCATTAGCTTTTTGGGATTGAAACCTACCACATCCCAATCTACGGCTTCACCTTCTTTGGCATTTTTCAGCTGGCGAAGAACACGAAGCAGTTTGGAGGACTTCTGATCGTCCTGGTCTGCTTCTTCGGTGGTTGGGATATGGGCAATAATCACTCTTGTCTTGGTAGGTTCTTCTCCTCCATTGTTCACGGTCGGTACCTCAACTTCGGGCGTCACGCCCAGCTTCCTGTTTACTCCTATTTCCGTTTCAGGCCTTATTTCTTCGCGTGGTATGGCTGCTATCTCCACCTTATCAAATACAGGAATTGGCTCTTTCTGTAAGACTTCACTTTTTCTTTCTCCTGTTGGCTTAGATGTTTTGGGGCCTGCTGAGGACATTCCCTTCCGGATCCTGCTTTTTGACTCCGTGGTTTTTACCTGAGCAACCAACTCGAGCTTTTCGTAGGGAATAGTAAGTTTTTCGACCTCTTTCTTAGGTGTAGTACCTAGCTCTCGCTGAGCAACCCTCTGTTCTGCCCCATTCGACGACCGCTGAACTTCACCCTGCCATACCAGATAGCCGGCTAGCACGGCAATCGATACTCCCGCCGCCGCATACCAGTACCAGCCTCCCAGGCGACGGGAAGGTTTTTGCTGACGCTCCTCAATTCTTTTCCATAGGTCAGATGATGCCTTGGGCTCCCAATCGGCAAGCTTTCTGGCAAAAATTTCATCAACTGGATGCTTTTTCATAGTCTACTTTTTTTTTAAAATCGTTTTCCCACTTCGCCACAAGTTGCTGAAGTAGGGCCCTCGCCCGGTGCAACTGCGACTTGGAGGTACTTTCGGTGATACCCAGCATATCGGCAATCTCGGCGTGAGAGTAGCCTTCAATGGCATACAGGTTGAAAATTGTCCGGTAGCCGGTGGGTAAAGTTCCGATCATGTTCATCATTTCCTCGGCTTGCAGTGACTGATCGGCTTGTTCAAAATCAGCAATGCCATGCGCTTCGTCGAGACTCACATCTTCTAAGCTGCGCTTTTGCTGCCGAAGGTACCCCAGCGCCTCATTGACCATGATGCGCCGAATCCACCCTTCAAAACTTCCCTCACTCTTAAACTGATCGATCTTGTCAAATACTTTCATGAACCCCTCAACCAGAATATCCTCCGCCGCCATAGGGTCACTGATGTACCTCCTGCAAACACCCAGC
Organism: uncultured Persicitalea sp.; assembly: GCA_950075905.1. Classification (GTDB taxonomy): domain Bacteria; phylum Bacteroidota; class Bacteroidia; order Cytophagales; family Spirosomataceae; genus CATMVR01. Next base: position 11,521 of record CATMVR010000021.1, read on the forward strand.
ATACGTGAAGCGTACTTCTCGTATAGCTGCCGCTGCGCTTTTTGATCTGCTTTCCTCAGAGCTTTGATTAATTGCGCTTCCTGATTAAAAAGAGGTATAACTTTGACCATTCTTTTGGGGTGTTTCACTAAGTAGATGTAGAATTATGCCCGGCAGGTTGCATGGGTATGCTCATTTTTCTTACTTTATGAACTTCTGGATTGTGAAATAAGCTATTCATTGTCAATAATTGACTGCATTACAGATATTTATAAATAAACAAGTCTCACTACAATTCCTTATCTAATTATTGAAAATGCTTGATTCTACGGCTCCCATCGGAATTTTTGACAGCGGCATTGGCGGAATGACCGTTGCCCGGGCTGTTACAAAACTTCTGCCAAAAGAAAACACCATCTACTTTGGTGATACTGCTCACTTACCCTACGGCGACAAATCCACCGCCGCTATTCAGGCTTATTCAATCAAGATCTGCAATGTATTGTTACAGCAGAACTGTAAGCTCATTCTGATAGCCTGCAATTCGGCCTCGGCCGCAGCCTACGAACTAGCCCGCGAGTATGTAGGTAGCAAAGCCAGAGTGATAAATGTAATCGATCCTGTGGTGGACTACATCAAGGAAAGGTACGAGGGTAAAACGGTGGGGCTGATCGGTACCAAGCAGACGGTTCTTTCAAATGTTTATAAGAAGAAAATAGACGCTCTAAATCGTGCTATACTACTCAAATCCCTGGCAACGCCCCTATTGGCTCCCATGATTGAGGAGGGATTTGTAGACAATACTATCAGTGAGAGCATCATTGCCCGCTATCTGTCTGATCCGGAGTTGCAGGGTATCGAATCGCTCATACTGGGCTGTACCCATTACCCACTGATAAAAAAACAGATCAGGCAGTACTATGGCGATGCGGTAGAAATTCTGGACACCTCCGAAATAGTAGCCCAGTCGCTACGGGCATGGCTGGAGCAGCACTACCTGATAAATACAAAGGGAGAAGGTAAGCGGGACTTTTATGTGTCGGATTATACCCAATCTTTCGAAATGTCAACCCAACTTTTCTTTGGTAAGCAAATCACGCTATCGCATTACCCTCTTTGGGAATAAAAAAGGAGACAGCCTGAACCTGGCTGTCTCCTCATAAAGCAAAAAAGCGGATGTTGGCTAGTTGCCCAATGCCTGGTTTACCCGTGAAGCCACCATGCGCTGTTGGTCCCGGGCTTTACGGCTTTCTCTATACCACAAATACGCGATCACCGCCACAATGATATAGGGCATTACAAACAGGTACATGATCCCCGTATTTAGGCCCACACCCACGTTGTTTCGACCGTTGCCCATGGTACTTTCAACAGAGCCCCGGCACATAGCACACTGTGCCCATAGCTGCCCACAAGCTACCAGGAGCATGACGAGCATTAAAGTGATTTTCCTGAGTATATTTTTCATTGGTAGTAAGGACTGATTAACAAATAGACGATAACCCCTGTGATACTAACATATAGCCAAATGGGAAACGCCCACTTCACTACTTTCTTGTGCAGGGCAATCTGATTGCTATACGCAAAATAGACTGCTTTGAGCACAAACCATACTACAACCACCGATAGTACGATATGACTAATAAGCAAAAAATAGTAGACGGGCCGAATGGCTCCCTCTCCGCCAAACGGGGTGGACTCATTGGTAAGATGGTAAAGTACATAGCTTACCAGAAACAAAGAGCCCAGCATAAATGCGGCAGTCATACTTTGCCGGTGCGCTCTGATATTTTTCTGAGCGATAAAGTAGCGCCCACTAATCAACAATAAAGCTGTGAGGGTATTGATTACCCCATTGAAATGAGGTAGCCACTTTGTCCAGCCACCCAGGTCTACTTTTTGCCGAAGGCCCAGCAGCACTGCCACCGCTACCGGGATGGCAATTGCCAAAATGTTGATGAGCCGGTTGTACTTGGGACTTTTCTCTATTATCAGCGTCTCCATTAACTATTCCTTTGAATTCTTTTCTTTTCGGTTGTACTCCAGTATCTTGATCTCCACCATAAGCCGCTCTATTTCTTCCGGATCAAGCGCATTGTAGTACCCTCTGATAAAACCATCGTGATCTAGTAATTCTAACTGATTGTGCGGCAAAATGGTTTGCTCTTCACCTATCTTTTGATTCAGGCGAAAAATGTCGTTGACATAACCTGCATACAGTGAATCTGGAACGTTTAGGACCTGCCATGCCGGTGCTTTGACAGCTTCAGAAACCGGCTGCCCTTCCGCGGCGTTCACCAGGGTGAGTATCAACAAATCGGGATAGGCTTCATGCAGGGCAGCAACACGGGCAAGGTGATCCCTTATCTTCTGGCAGGTGTCACCACAGAGAGCAGGCAGCGTACTAATGACCAGCGTTTTTCGGGCTAACTGTTGGGAGGAGAAACCCTTTCCATCAGTAGCATGCATGGTAAAATCCGGGAGTTGATAGAAAAGCGTGTCTCCTCCCTTTACTAAAACCTTTTGCGTGCCCGGTTCTGTCTGAGGCACAAAGTAAGGCAGGTCGAAATGATTCGTCGTGAAACCTTTAAGGAATAGAAAAATTAAAACCGGGACAACCAATGTAGACATCAGTAACCCGGCTTTTAAGTATTTGTTCATGAAATTATCTTGCGGAAAATATGGAGCCTCCCTCCAGCATCAGCGCCAATAGCAACCATACCACAAAAATACAGGGTATGAGTATGGACCAGATTAAAGACTTGACCTCATGCTTTAAGTGCATAAACTCACCAACGATATAAAATGCTTTAACAATGGTGAGCCCTACAAATAGCGCTATTTTAAAAGTACCGGCTCCTATTGTAAAGGCAATGAGAAATTCAACAGCAGTAATGGCCGAAAGGATTATGAATACCTTCCAAATCTGCTTGCGTTGGGCTGCCCCGTTATCGTCGGTGGCATGCCCCTGAGAATGTATGTCTGCCATATTTATTGTTGCGTTTATCTAAGTTATACCAAGTAGAAAAATGTAAATACAAATACCCAGACCAGGTCTACAAAGTGCCAGTAAAGGCCTACCTTCTCTACCATTTCGTAGTGCCCCCGGCGATCGTAAAAGCCAGTGGCAGAGCGATAAAATATAAGGATATTTAGCAGCACCCCACTGAAAACGTGCGTTCCGTGGAAACCGGTAATGAAAAAGAAAAAGTCTGCAAAGGCCGGCGGGCCGTACTGGTTTTCTGCCAGGTTGGCACCGTACAGCGTACGCTCGACCCAGGTTCCGTTTACCAGCTCTCTTATTACCGTACCGTTGTCTGTGCCATGAATAAAGTGGGCCCACTCCCAGGCCTGACAGCCCAAAAAGGTAAAGCCTCCCAAAATAGTCCACAACATGTACTTTTCAACGCTTGCCCGGTCCATACGGTGGCCAGCCTCTACGGCAAGTACCATCGTTACACTACTAAAAATCAGAATAAATGTCATGATTCCAACAAAGACCAGAGGGAGCTCCACACCGTGCAGGAAAGGAACAGCCTCGTAAACTTTCTCAGGAATAGGCCAGTAAAGATCTGAAAAAGTAAAATCAGACACCTCACCTACATAGGAAGGGTAACTAAAACGAACTAAGCCGTAAGATACTAGTAGGGCGGAGAAAGTAAATGTGTCAGAAATAAGGAAAAACCACATCATGAGCTTTCCATAACTGGCATTCATGGGCTCAATGCCGCCCATCCACATTTTGGGTTTTACGGTGCCGGTTGTCGTTGCTGTTGCAGCCATCGCTTCGTTAGATTATCAATTAAAAGTCAATAAAAAGAAAAACAAATACACCCAGAGTATATCCAGAAAGTGCCAATAGGTTGCGCAAATTTCGATCCGTCGCAAATTTTTAGCATGCACTTTTAGGCGGAAAGAAGCCGTCAATGCTAACAATAAGACGATCAAACCACTAATCAAGTGAAAGGCATGCAGGCCGGTAAATACGTAGAGAAAAGATCCCGAGGGATTTCCTACAAAGTAAACCTTCATATTTACCATCTCCCGCCAGCCATCAAACTGCATCCATAGGAATGCAAGTCCTAGCGCAAAAGTAATAGAAATTGCTATCTTCAGTTGACTAAAATTATCTTTTTTTGCCGAAAAATAAGCCCACTGCATACTAATGCTGCTCAGGAGCAACACCGCAGTGCTGTACCAAAAGATAACCGGCATTTCAAATTCCAGCCAGTTTCCTTCCGCACGACGTACGAGGTAGGCACTCGTTTGCGAAGCAAAAAGCATAACAATGCTGACGATGAACAGCCAGAGAATAAATTTTTTTGGGTCAACCGCGAGCGTAGCTTCCGGTTGTTTTTGTATTGGTACTTGATGAAGAGTGTTCATTGGTATGAATTAGATTTTATCCAGCAAAAATGCTATTTGAACAATTGGCAAGTAGACAAACGATCCAAACATCAGTTGAAGGGCTGTTTTGTCGGTGCACTTGCGCATAAGGTGAAACGTCTGGGCTAAAAACAGGACGCCAAAAATGGTTGCCACAAAGGCCGAGTTGATCCCGGTCATTCCTAGTTTGAATGGTAACCACCCAAATGGCAGCAAAAACAATGTCCAGATCATGATCTGAATAGTGGTATTGAGGTCTTTACCACCTTGCGAAGGCAACAGTTTGAAACCAGCCCGTTTGTAGTCTTCGTCCAATACCCAGGCAATGGCCCAAAAGTGGGGAAACTGCCAGAAAAATTGGATGGCAAACAGGATACCGGGTTCCAGGCCAAAGTGATTGGTGGCGGCAATCCATCCAATCATGGGAGGAAAAGCGCCGGGAAATGCGCCTACGAAAACCGCAATTGGCCCTACTCTTTTGAGTGGAGTATACACAAATCCGTATAGTATCAACGAAAGTAAGGCGAGCAGCGCCGTACGAATGTTGAAAAAAACCGTAAAAATAAGGAGAGCAGATACTCCAAGAAAGACCGCCCAGACTATTGCCTCCTGGACTGTAACCCGACCACTTGGTAGAGGACGATCCTGTGTCCGCTTCATCAATTTATCCAGATCTCTTTCGATAATCTGATTAATGATATTGGCAGAACCAGTAATAGCTATTGCTCCAAGGCAAAAGATCCCCAGCATGGGCCAGTTAATCACTGGAACCGCAAGACTATACCCAATGGCTCCTGAAAAAGCGACTAAAGCTGCCAATCGAAACTTTAATAACTCGAAGAGAGCTTTACTTTTATTTCCAATTTTACTGCCTACAGACAAGCTGTTGTCAGATATGATCATTTTTTTGCAATTGATTTAAGAACTAAAATAAGACTCAGTTGTACGCAGAAAGTACTTCCGTAGATTTCTGTTTTGGCTCTTCACTTGAAGATACGCTGAGCCACATAACATATTGTACTCCCAACAATAGAATGGCCAGGGTTAAATGGAGCGGTTGTGCAAAGGCGGGTACAGAAAAGTAGGCCATTACTACACCCGTAAGTATTTCAAGTCCAATCAGGATAAGCGCATACTGTGCTAGCTGGTTCAGGATATTTGAGCCCGAATAGGACTTTTTGATCCAGTAAAACGTAAGGACATTGGCAAGTAAGACCAGAATCGAAAACGATCTGTGAATATAAAATGACAGGCCCAACTGTTCAATCCATTGGCTACGAGCCGTATACCCCAATTGAGCAACTACCACATCTACTGACTCACGCACCTGTGTACCCATGACAACTTGCACTATGGAAAGACTAATAATCAGCAAAATCATTTTTTTGATCCTCGGAGAATCATCAACCGGGTGAATGCCGAGTTGCTGCGCGTATGAGTTTGCAAGAACGTAGAGCAGCACGAAGACAATCACAATGGCCAGTATCATGTGAAGCGTGATCATCAGCGGATGCAATTCCGAAGAGACTACCTTAGAGCCCAGCCATCCCTGAAAACCAACCAGGATAAAAGCCGCCAGGCTGGCGTAGAATAAGCGGGATTTTTTAGAACCAATGTATTTTATGGAAGCAAGTAAGGTTGCAAAGATCAGAATGCCAGTAAAAGCACCGAGAAGTCTGTTTACATATTCAATCCAGGTTTTGACCGGATTGAACTCGACCTCTCCTTTCAGCTTGGCTCCGTAAATCTCCTTATAATTCAATGGTAGCTGGGATACCTCCGTGGGAGGTATCCAGCTACCAAAGCATTTGGGCCAATCAGGACAGCCCATTCCAGCACCTGTACTTCTAACTATACCTCCTGCAGCTACGAGAAGATAAACCGTTACTACGGTAATCAGAGTCAAACGCTTAAATAAGCGATCGTGCGAGTTATTAGTGGGATTGCTTAAACTGGTCATTGAAATTTTGAGCCTCAATCTCACTCTCCATCTTTATCTGCTCATTTTCGTGAGGAAGATTCGATTCCAGAGTTTGAGAATAAGGTACGTTTTGGGGAATGAAATCCTCCGCGGCACCAGGCTTACTGTAATCATAAGACCAACGGTATACTGCTGGTATTTCACCAGGCCAGTTACCATGACCGGGATTAACAGGAGTAGTCCACTCCAAAGTGTTGGAAAGCCATGGATTTTGCGTTGCCTTCTTGCCGTAAAAAATGCTCGCGAAGAAGTTCCAGAGGAATATGAACTGACCCGCAAAAGTCAAAATTGCTGCCACTGAGATAAACATGTTCAGATCAGTGAATGAGCTTGTAAAGTCATACCCTGTAAACTGATAGTATCGACGTGGGAACCCGGCAATACCGATATAGTGCATTGGAAAAAACACCAGATAAATACCCACAAATGTCAACCAAAAGTGTATCTGCCCCAGCGTGTTATTCATCATACGACCAAACATTTTGGGGAACCAATGATACACCCCAGCCAACAGACCGAAAGCAGAGGCTGCACCCATTACAATGTGGAAGTGAGCTACTACAAAGTATGTATCG
>CATMVR010000022.1 GCA_950075905.1 uncultured Persicitalea sp.
GTCTTTTTCCACGTCATCGGCAATGCCCACGTTCGCGAGGTTGACCGTGATGGGCTCAATGAAGTCGGGAGCCACGGAGAGGTAAAACAAGCGGTTGGCCCGGGTACCCCATTTTTCTTCGATTTCTTGTATCTTTTGGGCCAGCGCTTCGTAGGAAGCCGGATCGTTGATATTGGACTGCAGATACATGATCGAATCATGAAACTTCTCCCAGGCCTCTTTGGCGGGTTTTCCGCTGCGTGAAAATTTGCTGAGCCCCTCACACAGATGCTGCCGGTAATTTTCGTCGTCGGTTTTGGTGCGTCCCAGGCCTATCATGGCAAAGTGCTCCGGCATCCAGCCATCCAGAAAGAGATTGTAAAAGGCGGGAGCCAGCTTACGCTTCGTCAGGTCGCCGGTGCCGCCAAAGATAACCGCGATGGTAGGGAGGCTTTTTTTAGTATCGCTCATGTTTGATTTTTTTACGAAAAGAAAATACCCGCGTTCTTCGCGGAAACCTCTCTCTTTTGATAAAATTAACTCCAAACGGTATGAAAGGTTCCCAGCTTGTCGGTCCGCTCGTAGGTATGGGCGCCAAAATAGTCGCGCTGCGCCTGAATCAGGTTCGTAGGCAGCGTCTCCGTGCGGAAGGCGTCAAAGTAGGCCAGAGAAGCCATATAGGCAGGCATCGGGATACCCTTGTCAATGGCGAGCTTCACAATAGCACGCATATCCTGCTGACGATCCATGAGATCCTCTCCTATACTGGCATCCAGCAGCAGATTAGCCAGCTGGGGCTTCTCGGTATAGGCCTGCCGGATATCCGCCAGACAGGCGGCCCGAATAATGCACCCGCCCCGCCAGATTTTGGCCACATCCTGCAATTGCAGTCCGTAGTTATACTCCTTAGAAGCCACGGTAAGCTGGGCCAGCCCCTGCGCGTAGGTAGAGATCATGGCAAAATAAAACGCGCTGCGCAGCTGATCAATCAGCGCCTGCTTTTCCATTTCGATGGGGGCGCTGAGACCGGCGTTGGGCAGCGCATTGGCGGCCTCCACGCGGTCTTCCTTATACTTGGACATATCCCGCATCAGCACAGCCATGTCTATGGTAGGTACGGGTACCTGCAGGTCCATGGCGTTTTGGGAAGTCCACTTGCCGGTGCCCTTCGAGCGGGCCCGGTCTGAGATCATCGTCACCAGTCGCTCACCGGTTTCGTCATCTACCTTGGCGAGAATTTCGCCCGTAATTTCGATCAGGAAAGATTGTACTTCGGTTTGGTTCCAGTCTTGAAAAACCGCCTGCAACTCGTCGTCGCTGAGACCTACACCCCGTTTCAGCAGGTCGTAGGTTTCAGCAATGAGCTGCATGATGCCGTACTCGATGCCGTTGTGCACCATTTTGACGTAGTTTCCCGCCGAGCCGCTGCCCAGGTACTCCACGCAGGGCTCGCCGTCTACCTTGGCCGCAATGGCCTCAAAAATAGGCCGGAGCCGCTCGTAGGCCTCGCGGTTGCCGCCGGGCATCATGCTGGGGCCAAAGCGGGCGCCTTGTTCACCCCCCGAAACCCCCATGCCAAAGAAGTGAACTCCTTTGGACGCCAGCTCTTCCACCCGGCGCTCGGTATCGGGAAAGTAGGAATTGCCGCCGTCGATCACGATGTCGCCGGGCTCCAGCAGCGGCAGCAGGGTAGCAATGGCGCCATCCACCGCCTTGCCCGCCGGCACCAGCAGCATGATAGCCCGGGGTTTGCGGATAGACTTCACAAACTCTTCCGTGGAGATGGTACCCCGCACGGGTTTGTCTTTTCCGGCTTCTTCCTCCACGGCTTCGGCTTTCAGGGGGTCCAGGTCAAGGCCAATCACCGAGAAGTCGTGGTCAGCGATGTTGAGCATCAGGTTGCGGCCCATCACACCAAGGCCCACCATCCCGAATTCGTACTGTTGGTTGTTCATAATTTGTGTTTTGAGTAGCATTTATGGATTTCCTGGGAATAAAAAAGTCCGGCCTGACGCCCGGTACGATGACCAGGGCTAGGGAAGCGACAGGCAGGCTTCGCTGAATCAGAAAGCTAAACTACGGCTTACAAATTCATTTTCCACCAATTTCTGCCCCGAATCTCGCCGGTTGATTCCTTTTTAAAGCTAAGAGTGCTCACAAAAGGTCTTTTGTTTAAAACTACCGGTTAAAAAATTACAATTCGCCTGACTTGCCTCATTGGGTAGTGGCGTTTTCATTCGCCTCGGCGGGTTTAAACACCTTATACAGAAAAAAGAAGCAGGGAATCACCAGTAACAGCCCGACAAAGAGCGCGATGAGTAGTTGGTACAGCGTAGCTTCGGGTGCCTGGGTGTTGTAGAAAGTCAGGTGATTGCCCTGCCGTTCGTAGACAAGAATAGGGTACTGAATCGCGAACCAGCCCACCATGATCAGGCCTACCTGAGCGCCAATGGCCAGCCGCAGGTACACGGCCTGGGGGTGGTTTACCAAATAAAAAACCAGAGGGATTAGCAGTACTACCCCGGCGAAAGCTGCCAGGCTGGGCCAGGAACTGAAAAATTCGTAAAACAGCGGGTGGTCTTCAAACTCGGCCACGACAAATACCACAATACCCATCACGAAAGTACCCACCAGAAACCGTTTGGAAAGCCGGATGTACCGGTAGCGCTCGGGCGAATGGACGGTTTCGCCAATGAGAAAAACGGAGGCAATGTAGCCAAACAACACCGTGGAAAATACGCCCATTACTACACAGAAACCATTGAGCCAGGGCCAGATGTACTGCTCGTAAAAAGTACCGGTTATTTCCAGGCTTATCCGTCCCAGAATCATAGCTCCAAGGGTAATACCCAGAAAAAAAGGCGTGATGAAACTGGATACTTTGAAAACTGCGGTATAGTAGGTGTGGCTACCCTCCTCGCCGATGTCGTAGTGGCGAAAAGTAAAGAAAGATCCCCGCAGGATAATGCCGATCAGTACTACCATGAGCGGTATGTGCAGCGCCGTACTAATGGCAGCATACACCAGCGGAAAGCCGGTAAACAGGATCACAATGGCCAGAATGAGCCACACGTGGTTGGCCTCCCACACCGGCGCCAGGGCTTTGGAGATGGTCTTTTCGCCCCGCTTTCCCGCAAAGGTTTCTACAATACCCGCGCCAAAATCGGCTCCACCCAGCACGGTATACAGGATAAACGATACGCCCAGAATGAAGATAATGGTCAGTAGCATGGCTCAGTCGTTGGGGTTACGGGCCGACGGATAAAACTTTTGTACCGTGGCAACCTGCCGCTGCATCAGCCACACCAGCAAAAATGTCAGCAGCAGGTACACCGCCACAATGGTGTACAGCGAGTACTGCAGTCCCGGCATGGGCGATACGGCATCTTTCGTTCTCATGACGTTATAAATAATCCACGGCTGCCGGCCTACTTCGGTGACCGTCCAGCCGGCCTCCACCGCCAGAAAACCCAGCGGCGTGAGCAGGCCGATGAACAGGAGCCATCGCTTGTGGGACAGGAGATGTTGCCAGCGCCAGCTAAACAGCAAAAACAGCAGCCCGGCCAGGGCCAGCAACATGCCTATGGCGACCATGATCTGAAAAGCTACGTGGGTAATCAGCACGGGCGGGCGGTTTTCTTTGGCAAACTGATCGAGTCCGGTCACCTCCGCGTCAAAGTCACCGTGCGCCAGATAGCTGAGCGCTCCGGGGATGTGAATGGCGTAGTCTACCCGCTCTTCCTTGTCGTTGGGAATACCGCCAACGATCAGGTCGGCGGGTTGGCTGGTCTGGTACAGTCCTTCCAGCGCGGCCAGCTTGGCGGGTTGCCGCTCGGCTACGTCTTTGGCCGAAAAATCGCCGCTGAGGGGTTGCAGCAAAGCCGTAACGGCCCCAAAGGAAAGGGCTATTCTGACCGCCTGCCGGTGAAAACGGTTCTGGGGATTTTTGAGAAGCAGCAGGGCGTGTACTCCGGCCACGGCAAAGGCCGTAGCCACAAAGGCCGCCAGGGTCATGTGCAGGGCCTGCGACAGCCAGGCGTCGTTGAACATGGCCGCCACGGGGTCGATGTTTTCGGCCCGTCCGTTTTGCCACGTAAAACCGACGGGGCTGTTCATCCAGGCATTGGCCGATACCCCGAAAATCCCCGACAGTACCCCCGAAATACCCACTACCACGCCCGACGCCCAGTGTACCCACTTGTTGAGGCGATCCCAGCCGTACAGAAAAACCCCCAGCGCGATGGCCTCCACGAAGAAGGCGGTACCTTCCCACGAGAAAGGCATGCCGATAATAGCCCCGGCATGCCGCATGAAGCCCGGAAACAGCAGCCCCAGTTCAAAGGAAAGCACCGTACCCGACACGGCCCCCACCGCAAAAAACAGCGCCACGCCCCTCGACCACGCCTTGGCCAGGTCGAGGTACTCCTGCCGCCCGGTGCGCAGCCACCGCCATTCGCTGTACGCCATGAGTACGGGCATGGTCATGCCGATGCAGGCAAAAATGATGTGAAAGCCCAACGAAAGGGCCATTTGCAGGCGGGCCGCGAGAAGGTCTTCCATGGTGTAGTTGAGTGGATGGTTGACGGCTTTAAAGATAAGGCTCACCCGTGGATTTTACCAGTAGTGTAGGATGGGTGGTGGAAACGACAGGAAATGATGATTCTTGTCGCTATATTTGGTCAGGTAAAGCTTCCAGATTATTGAGACAGTGTCCCAAAAATTGGCTAAATACCTACAAGTACCCCCACGCCCCAAAATAAAAACCCTGCATACCAAGTTTTAGTTGTAAACCAGAATCCACCAACCGCCCCATGAGAAAACTCACCTTACCCTTGGCCCTTGGCGCACTGCTCGTATGCCATGCCTGCGCCACCCTTGACCCGTCAGAAATCCGTAACCTTGACCGGGTGACCTTTGATGCCCCGCAGCTCGTGCCCCAAGCGGAGCCCACGGAGCTACGTATTGATATTGTGCGGCAGCAGATTCCTAATATGATTCTAGAGAATACCTATACTTACCAGGATGTCCCCTACCATCCGTTAGGCTTTGATATAGGTAACGGGCTCTTTTACGACCTGAACGGCAACCTTAGCCTCAGAGTTGAATATCTGCTCGGTCTTGAAAATGAGCCTGTATTTACTATCAAAAAAGAAGATGCTTTCCGGGAAGAACGCGGTGTGGAGTACTACACTCTTCGCCAAGATTCTTTGCTGAAAAGTTACGGACACAAAAAACGGATCACTCCCCTTCTGGTGCGTGGCGGTAGTCCGGATAGCGTTTCGTTTGAAGGAATGCGCAGGAGCGATTTTGCGATTGTACAGCGAGACTCCTCCGTAGTGTACCGGGGCAAACGCCGCGCGAAGGACATCCTGCGTCAGCAACCCGATGGAAACTATACACTTGACAATTGGCTAACCAGCCGGGAGTTTCAAAAGCAGGGAAATACGGTGGAGCTAGGTAAAAATTTCATCATTGAACTGACGAATCAGGACCGGACTATTCTGATAGCGAGGAAAGCCTTTTTTTCCAAAGATACCCTTTTCACCATCAAGCGGGGAGTAGATAAAATCCTGATTTACAATCACCGGGGCGCCGGAAAAATGATAAAACTGGGAAAGGAGGAATTTGCACTCTACCAGAACCGAACCCTGCTCGACCGCTACGCGGTGCAGGAAAAGCCATAGGTAGGATTAACCAGGTTCAACGCCCCACCATAGCCAGAGGTACTACTAGTCCGGAACAATTTGGGAAAGACCCGTTTTTTCTAAAACCTAAAAAACAACGCATGAACCAGGCAGAATATATCCCCAACGACAAAAGCTCCTTTGTGATTCAGGAAAACGGCGAACGCATTGGCGAAATGATCGTGGGTGTGGTGGGCAACGAAATGGCCGTGTACCATACCGCCGTGCTGGAACAAAAGCAGGGGCAGGGCCTGGCCAGTCAACTCCTCGACGCCATAGCCGACTACGCCCGCGCCAACAATCTGATGGTAGCCACCTATTGTCCTTTTGTGAAGAGCCAGTTTTCGAAACAGGAAGAGAAGTACGGCGATATCTGGAAAAAGGACAAGCCCCAGCTCAAATCGCTTTGAGCGGAGGGGAGCAGTGCTGAAAAGTAATCACAACATACCTGACTACATCATGAAACCCGTCCTTTGCTTCTTGTTCGCCCTCCTGTCCTTTCAGGCTTTGGGTTGTCGTTGTAGTTTTCCTGTCTTGATGGAAAACTATCAGCGCTCAGAGTTTGTGGCCGTTGTGAAAATTTTAAAAGTAACCCCTGACCCTAATAACGATACCTACCATACTCTGGAAATTGAAACGTTGAACAGGTACAAGGGCGAAGCCTCCACTTTGCTGAGAATAAACACCTATGCAAACACCTCCTGCGCATTTTCGATTCCAGAAAATACCACATGGCTGGTCTTTGCATCTATGGGCGATAATAATATTCTGGGTTTTGGGCCTTGCTCGGGTAGCCAGCAGATCGACCGCTACCTTGAAGATGCCAGGTATCCCAGGGCGGCAGCGAATTACAAAAGGAGTCTGGATTTGAAACAGGAGGTACTTTCTTATCTGAAAAAGAATGAATTAGTAGAGGTCAATCCTTATAATCTGACCCTGTTTGATATTGGAATTCATGAAACTACTACTTTTAAAGGGTTTGATAATCAGAACAGATTTGCAGTATATGAACTGGATGTCAACGAAGATTTATCCATTGACAAAGTAACGGCACTCCAATCCTTCGACAATCCAAAACTAGCCCAGCTTTTCTCGGAACACCTACGCAAAAATGCCCGCATCAACAATAAGTTCCGTAAGAGCATCCCCACCAAAACAAAACTGATCATGATCTACTACTACTATCCGGCAGAAGGGAATGACCAGAGCTTTGTGAGCTGGATTGATGTGTAATACTATGGTGTATCGGGAGATTTCGACGTCTGCTACGGGTAAATCTTCCTTTTTGCAGTCATAGCAGGTAGTGATTGATACTACTACCTCATGGCCTATACATTCAAGTACCTTCCGCAAATCCTGAGCCTGATGGCGGCGCTGAGCCTTGCCTCGTGCAGTACCACCTCAAAAACGATACAGTCCGACAAAAATGACCCATGGAGCCAGGTACCGGCTATTTTAAAGCAAATCAAGCAACCGACTTTCCGAAACAAAGACTACCCCATTACCAACTACGGAGCCGTAGCCGACGGCAAAACCGACTGCACGGAAGCTTTCCGAAAGGCAATCGAAGCCTGCAACAAAGAAGGCGGCGGCCGGGTGGTGGTGCCGGAGGGTAAGTTTCTGTCCGGGGCCATTCACCTCAAAAGCAACGTCAACCTGCACGTGAGCAAAGGGGCTACCATTGCCTTCTCCACCCGTCCCGACGACTACCTGCCGCTGGTGCATACCCGCTGGGAGGGCGTGGAACTGATGGGCTACTCGCCGCTGATCTACGCTTTTGAGCAAAAAAATATCGCCATTACCGGCGAAGGTACCCTGGACGGGCAGGCCAACGAAACCAACTGGTGGCCCTGGAAGGGACAGCCGCACTACGGTTTTAAGCCCGGCACGCCCAGTCAGTTGGATAAAGATAAACGCGCGGCTTTGTTCGAAATGGCTGAAAAAGGAGTACCCGTTGAAGATCGGAAATTTGGCACAGGCTCGTACCTGCGGCCGCAGTTTGTGCAGCCCTACCGCTGCGAAAATGTGCTGATCGAAGGCGTAACGGTTATTAACTCCCCCATGTGGCTACTCAATCCGGTGCTGTGTACCAACGTCACGGTACGCAAGGTGACCCTCACCAGCAACGGCCCCAACAACGACGGCTGCGACCCCGAATCCTGCAAAAATGTACTAATCGAAAATTGCTACTTCAATACGGGCGACGACTGCATTGCCATCAAGTCGGGCCGCAACGCCGACGGGCGGCGCATCAATGTACCTAGTGAAAACATCATTATCCGCAACTGTAAAATGGCCAACGGCCACGGCGGGGTGGTGATCGGCAGCGAGATTTCGGGCGGTGTTCGGAATGTCTTCGCTCACGATTGTCAGATGAGCAGCCCCGAACTGGAACGCGCCCTGCGCATCAAGACCAATACCGCCCGGGGTGGCGTGATAGAAAACATCTATGTGAAGGATATTGAAGTAGGGCAGGTAAAGGAGCAGACCATCATCGCCACCATGATCTACGAAGACACCGGCAACTTCATGCCCATCATCCGCAACATCGAGGTACGCAACATGACCGTGGAGCAGGGCGGCAAGGTTGGAGTTTTGCTCGAAGGCTACCCCGAATCACCCGTGCAGAATGTGCGGCTCATCAACGTGACCATCAAGGGTGCGAAAACCCCTTACAAGTTCAATAACGCGAAGGATATTCAGGCTACCAATGTGACAATCAACGGAGAGAAGGTACAGTTTGATAAGTAGAAGAAAGGGAATAGGGGAGTCATAAAGGCTGTTGGCACTTCTGGCTGGGCCCGTAGTTTTTGATAGCCTACTCTATTGGTGCTCATCAGCAGCAAGGCGAGAAACTTTGGCTTTATAAAGTGTGTTGCTTAGATGGTTATTATTCGTTAAACTTGTAAAAACCGAAAGTCATGCAAGTACTTCCCGTTGAAATTCCTGACTCCACGTACCGCCTTTGGGAGCAACTCTCCGCCGATGACAAGCGGAATCTGGAAGATCGCCTCAAGCGGGCGCTGCGTGCTTTTTTGTTCCAGAAAAATTCTTCCGTTATTCAGCAGCAACTGGAAGGAAAGGGCCCATACCAGTCTGAAGACGACTTGTTTGACAGCGTTTCGTGAGAGTTGTCATCGATACGAATGTGTATCTTTCCCATTTCCGATTTGGTGGACTTCCCACCCGCGTCTGTTTGTTTTGTCTGGAAGAGACAGACGTTTACATTTCTGATTTCATTATTACCGAAGTTGAGCGCATCCTGATAAACAAGTTTGGACTGGCCGCACCCTATCTGGAATTGGTCAGGCAAACTTTTCTTGAATCCACCGAGCGAGTGGTACCTACTACCCCTCTACCTGAACTTTGCCGAGACCCTGATGACAATAATATTCTGCAACTTGTACAATTCACAATGGCGGATTACCTCATTACGGGCGACAAAGACCTGCTCATACTGAAAGAGTTCGAGAATTGTCAAATTGTTACGCCAAAAACTTTTGCTGAATCAGTTGGAATTGTCTGATATTCAAATTTTTAGACTTCGAGACATTCTTCGAGACTTAATCAATACTCTATTTTAATTCTTTCTCCCGTATCGGCGGCCTGCTTGATGGCCTCGATAATCCGGAGGTCTTTGAGGCCCTCTTCGCCCGAAGCGAGGGGTTCGGTGTTATCTATGATACTTTGGGCAAAAGCATCCATCTGCCGGATTTGCTGGTAGGGCGGCGTGGGGAAAGAAATCTTACCGGCGCTCGAATCGCCCGTAGCGCCGGTGGCGTTGAAGGCCGGTTGCAAGCCAAACCAGCGGTACCCCGTGGTAGCGTACAGACGATCCACGTAAGAGGTATAGGTAGTAGTAGAGTTGGAAATCGCCCCGCCGGGAAACTCCATCTGAAATAGCATGGTTTCGTAAATATCTTTAAAAATGGTTTTATCCCGAACATAGCCCTGCGCGGTTACGGCTACGGGAAGTTCGCCAACTCCCCGCCGGGCTCCCTGAATGGCATACACACCCAGGTCCATAATGGCGCCACCGCCGCCCAGCTTTTTGTTCAGCCGCCATACCGTGGGGTCAGCCATGGAAAAGCCCAGGCTCGTCTCCATCATTTTTACAGCCCCATAGATTTTCTCCGTACCCAGGCGGCGTACTTCCAGATGGTGCGGCTCGAAGTACAGCCGGTACCCTACCGATAGCTTTACGCCCGCTTCCCGGCAGGCTGCAATCATGTCCTTGCATTCGGCCACGTTGAGGGCCATGGGTTTTTCACAAATCACGTGTTTTCCGGCCAGCGCGGCCCGAATGGTATACTCGGCGTGCATGGAGTTGGGCAGTACCACGTACACAATGTCAATGTCGGTATTGTACTTGATTTGCTCGAAATTCTCGTAGTTGTAGATATTCTTTTCAGGAATGTCGTACTTTTTTGCCCAGCTTTCGGCCTTGGCAGGAGTGCCCGTGACGACTCCCGCCAACCGGCACAGGGACGTTTCCTGCAATGCCGGGGCCAGCTGATGGGTACTGTAATTGCCCAGACCCACCAGGGCTACGCCCAGTTTGCGGGGAGGGGTAGCTGAGAAAGAGCCCCGATTCAGGGAAGAAGTAAGTAGTAGTCCGGATGATAAACCCGCCTGGGAAAGGAACTGTCGCCTGTGCATGACACCATTGGTTTAGAATAGGATCAAGTTGGGCAGATTTGTTCGCTTTCCCAATAGGGTTTTGGTTGAACTAGTCTTTTGTTGGATGAGTGGTATGGGTTGGTAGTATGTGTGGTGTTGTGTCTTGAAAGAAATTCGTTAAATTTGTACTCATAACCAATGCGTCAATTCATTATGTCAACCTTAGTGCTTACGGTCGATGCAGCGCAGGAAAAAGTGCTCGAAACTCTGTTAAACTACATGGATGTGCGTTTTGAAAAAGTGTCTTCCACTGACGACTTCTGGGACGCTCTTTCTCCTGACGCTCAGCAACGCATTCAAAAGGGTCTTGCCGATGCCGAAGCGGGCCGTTATTCATCGGCACACTCGTTTCTCGACCAGTTAAAGGGTTTATGAGAGAAACCGTCGTAACCCAAACGGCAAAAGAGGATCTTGAAAAGATAGCTTCTTTTTTACAGGATTCTTATTCTCAAAAAATCAAAACTGATTTTCTAACTGCTTTCTCCGAACGGTTGTTACTCATTGAACAAATGCCGTTTATGTTTCAGGCTTCCGCAACAAATCCGGATGTACGCTATTGTTTGGTACATAAGCACGTCGCTTTTTACTACCGCGTCACAGACGAGTTTATTTTCATATTGTCCGTCATCGATAACCGGATGAATCCGGATAATCGTCCGTTTTGATATAGCGAAGTGTTTTCGTAGCGGCAGGCTGTCGGGGGTACGTCTTGGTAGCTTGGTCGGCAAGTACAATATTCCTGATGATTTTAATGATCTACTAGAATCTAGAAAATTAATCTT
Source organism: uncultured Persicitalea sp. (assembly GCA_950075905.1). Taxonomy (GTDB): domain Bacteria; phylum Bacteroidota; class Bacteroidia; order Cytophagales; family Spirosomataceae; genus CATMVR01. The sequence continues at coordinate 11,126 of CATMVR010000022.1, forward strand.
CTAAATTCCTTACCACCGCTGATGCACCGAAGGCTTGACGTACTTCGCGTAGATTTCGTCCACTACTTTTAGTTGCTCAGAAGTAAGCGGCGGTAATTCAGCGGCTTTGAGGTTAGAATCTACCTGAGCGGGGCGCGAGGCACCGGGAATGATACAGCTCACGGCGTCAAACTGCAAAATCCACCGCAGCGCCACGGGAGCCAGATTCTCGTAGCCGGGGAATACCGCTTTCAGTTCATTCACCGCCGCCAAACCCGTTTCGTAGTCAATGCCGGAGAAGGTCTCTCCCTGATCAAACTTCTCGCCGTGGCGGTTGAAGTTGCGGTGGTCGCCTTCGGAGAAGGTAGAGTCCTCAGAGAATTTGCCGGTAAGCAGCCCGCTTGCCAGCGGTACGCGCACAATGATGCCGATGTCTTTCTTTTTTGCCTGCTCAAAAAATAATTCAGCCGGCCGCTGCCGGAACATATTGAAGATAATCTGCACAGACGTGACGTTGTCGTATTCAATGCCTTTGAGTGCTTCTTCTACCTTTTCTACACTGATACCCAGGTTCAGAATTTTACCTTCGTCTTTCAGGCGGTCAAACAGTTCAAATATCTCCGGGCGGTAGTACACTTCCGTCGGCGGACAGTGCAGCTGAATCAGGTCCAGCGTTTCGAGGCCCATATTGCTTAGGCTATCCTCCACAAACTTCCGCAGCACGGCGGGCTGGTAGGCTTCGCTGACGTGCGGGCTCAGCTGTCGGCCACACTTGGTAGCTACGTAGATGCGCTCAGAGCGGCTTTTGACAAACTTTCCCACCGCCTTCTCGCTTTCGCCCGCGCCGTACACATCGGCACTGTCGATGAAGTTAACACCACCATCTACGGCGGCGTGCAAAATACTCTCGGCGAGTTGGTGGTCAAAATCATCGCCCCATTTGCCGCCCACCTGCCAGGTGCCGAGACTTATTTCTGAAATGTTGAATCCGGTTTTTCCGAGTTTACGGTAGTTCATGTTTTTGGGAGTATGGTTAAAGGTTGAACCGCTATGGCGCGAAGACGCAAGGAGGAACTCGCTACTTTGGCTCAATGATACGATCAATGTCATTGATGTATCGACTCATTCCCCGATCTGCTTTTTAGCCTTTTTCCGGGCTATACGCATCATGTGTTCAATCATCAGATACTGATCCAACTCATGGGTTTCCTCATCACTTAACTGTCCGTTTCGTTTCTTTTCCAGCAGTACCTCCAAACGTTCAACGGAGGCTGCCGAAGGCTGATAGGCCAATACCTGCTCTGGTTTGGGGAGAGAGGTAATAAAGTCAATTACTTCGTCGAAAGCCCGGTACGTGACCATGATTTTTGGTTTGATTTATTCAAAAATACGATTTTTTCTTTTGAATGAAGCGGACCGCGAGGGCGCAAAGAATCACCGCCTCTCGCCCAGCAACGCCTCTATTCCCCCAATGAGGTACACCAGCGGGGCGTTCCAGTTGATGGCAATTTCGTTGGAGGCGTAGGAGCAGTCGTCGTCGGTGAAAGCCTCGTCGGCGATGTCGGAGGTATAGGTGGCGCACTTGTCCTGCTTGCCCGGATTGGGCCCGCCCGACAGCAACCCCGGTACCGGCTCCACTACCCCATCGGCAACGGACGGGCGGTGGTGCGGGTGCATCACCTGCTTGTCGCCAAAGCCCGTCAGGAACGAATAGCCCGTACCGTTCCGGCCCAGCAGGTAGTCGAGGTTCATGAGGGCGGCATCGAGGTACTTCACCTGTTTGGTAAGCCGGAAAGCCTGCAACATTGCCACACCCTGATTGGCCGCCACCGCACTACTGCCCCACACATAGTCCGACTTCGTTTGTCCCATCACAGTGTTGAGGTAGTGCGTACTCATGCGTTCTACGAGCGAATCGGCCATCGCCACGACCCGCCGGCCCAGCCTATCCATGTCCTTTTGGGCGATGGGGGGTAGTTCCGGCGCGAAGCGCAGCAGGGAGTAGTAGCCCAGCAGCCGCACCTGCGCCCAGGACGGCAGCGGCATTTTGTCGTCGGGATACAGGTTCACGGCTGTATAGTACTGCTCACTGCGCGTCGTGACGTACAGCTCACAAGCCGCCCAGATAAACTCGTCTACCAGGCGGCGATCCCCGTAGGCCCCCGTCACGACGTCCGGGTCAAAAGTCTTGTTCATGGCATTCTGGTCATACTCTACGTCAGGATTCACCTTCGCCCAGCCCCAGGCGCGCTGCGCCGCAATGAGGCAACTATCCGCCAGACCGGGTAGTTGCTGGTCGTAGCGCTTGTACACCCGGCTCGCCTGCGCCATCACGGCCGCAAAATCCAGGGCGGCGGCCGTACTTTTCTGCACTACGTAGCGGGTTTTGGTAGCTTTATCTGGCATCACCATACCGTCGAAGGACGCGTTGGTCAGCTTGTGGTACACGCCGCCATCGGCGGGGTCCTGCATGGTGAGCATCCAGCGCAGGTTCCAGAGTACTTCGTCGAGCAGGTCGGGTAGCTGATTGTCGCTTTCGGGAATGTTCAGGTTCAGGCGGTAGTAGTATTCCGGAAAATCCTCGTAGGCCGACAGCAGCGTACCCATCGTGATGCCCGAGTTGACGATGTACTTGTTGTAGTCGCCGGCATCCAGCCACCCGCCCGGGCTCGAAATGCTGGTACCAGCGGGGCGGCCGGGGCCTTCGGCTGAGGGGTGAATTTTCACATCCGTATCCGGGTTACCGGCAGGCCGTGCCCACTTGCCGGCGTACTTCTCTTCCAAAGGCATGGATAGCCGCTGGTAGTAGTAGCCCTTGATAGCGGCTTTGGCGGCCGCTTCGTGGACGTTGTCTTTGATTTCAAAAGGGTAAGAGGTACCTGTTCCCGGCACTTGCAGAACGTAGGTACCCGGTTTGGTCAGCGCCGAGAAATCGGCTATCCGAGTGCTTTTATTTGAAAAAGGCGAACGCCGACTTTCGCCCAGCTTCCCTTTGAAGACGGCTTTCTTTTTTCCCGGCTCGTGGATCGTAAATTTTCCCTCTTCGGCCCCAATGACTACCGCCAGTTTGGGTGCCTGCGGGTAAAAGCCCACCTGATTGAGGCGGATCGCTTCGGTGGGGGTTTGGGCAATGGTGGTGCTGAACAGATAGGTAAAAAACAGGGTTAACAGGAATGATTTCATATAAAAGCGCTGGTCAATGTCGTTTGTACAGCAAGTCTTTGCTGGATCGTGCTGTCTAGTAAAGGCAAAATCTGGGAAATATAATGGGACTACCTGTTGACAGTCCGATTTCAAGGAAACTTTTTATAAATATCTTTCCTGTGATCAAAAATTACAAAATAGAGTGTCTGCTCTTCTTCCTCCCATTTGAGACCGATACGATGATTCTTCACCCTGATTCGATAGTAACTACTGTATCCTTTTAGCTTCTTTAGATTGGCAATATCCCTGATAATAACTGCCTTTTCTGCGTCTAGTATAGACTCATAAATTCCTTCTCTCAACTCTTCGTCTCTAAGTTTTTGCAGAGCTTTCAAAAAGCTGCTTTTGAAAGCCACCTTCATTCTTTCCCCAGAGCCTTCATTATATCGGCTCTTGACACAGTAGGAGTTTCCATACCCTGTTCGATTTCAGCTGCTAATACATGATCTTCCCACTGCCTGGAAGAAAGTTCACGAGTTTTTATGCCCAGTTTCCTAGCCAGTGTAAGTACCAGCTCAATATCTTCCTCCGATCCACTTTCTAACAATATTGCATTCATTGTTTTCCTTTGTTTGTATTCACAAATTTACCAAAAAAATCCCTACCTCACGCCCCCTCCCGGATAGCCAGCGCCAGGCGGATCATGCCGTACTCGATGCGCTCACCAATTAAACCCTACCTGTTTTTCAAATCACTCAAAATCAATAAAAACCGATTGGCATCAATGACCCCAACCTGTGGGAAAGGCAAACTTTTCAATACATTGAAATGTGCATCATTGGTAACTATGTAATCGGCATTTGAGGCAATTGCACAATCCACAAATTTATCATCGTCAGGATCGGCCTTGATAAGCTGCCAATTAAAAGTAGGGTCCGTAAAATGTACGTTAGGAAGGTTGAGTAACTCTGTGAACTTTACCTCTGTCCTCTCTACTCCCAGGCGACTGCTGATTTGCTCCTCGTATTCAGTAATGATTTCGTTACTTACATACAGATGGAAGTCTTTATCCAACAACGCCTGATAAATAGGAAAGTACCGGGAACGGGAGGGGAGCGAAACAATCAATACATTGGTATCCAGTACGATCCTCATAATTACTGATCAGGGTCGTTCAGAATACGCTCCATATCGCTATCTGTCCAGTCATTAGTATCCCAGGCTTCATCGGCCATAGTGGTCAGCCTTTCCGCAAAGTACTTTCCAATCAGCTCTTTTATATTAGCCAAATCGGCATCACTTACCTCGTGCGCATACAATTTCAATAGCTCCAATTGCAGATTGGTCAACGGTATTTTCAGATCAGTTTCCATAGAGTCTTTACTTTTCGTAAGAAACGTTCGTTATGCAATTTCTTTAACAAATTTACCAAAAATACCTCACGCCCCCTCCCGAATAGCCAGCGCCAGGCGGATCATGCCGTACTCGATGCGCTCGCCCAGGTGCTCAAACAGCGGCGTGATGGGATCACCGAGTTTGACATTCAGTTCCTCGGCCCCGGCCAGTACTTCCTGGTACATCTTGTCCGAAATCAACGACCGCAGGTTAATGTCGTGCCCTTCCTCGCGGAGTTTCACCAGATGCCCAACTACGGTGGAGGAAGTCAGGCCGCGCTGCTGGGCGATGTCGTCAATGGTAAAGCCATCCTTGTAGAGCTCATGGGTTTGGATGTAGGTCATGCCCTTCACCACGCGGGTGCCGGGTTTGGTGTTGTCCTTGGCAAACTTCACAATCTCCTGCACAAAAGCCTCCCCGTAGCGGCGGTACTTCTCGTCGCCCACGCCGGAAACGGCCTTCATCTGCGCTTCTGAAACAGGTCGCTTCTGCGCCATTTCGGAGATCGTTTTATCCGAAAAAATCACGTAGGGAGGCACATTCAGGGCGTCAGCCATTTGCTTTCTCAATAGCCGCAGCTGCTCAAACAGCGCATCACGAATGATCTCCTGCTTGGGTTTTTCCTTGGGTACCAGCTCCTCCTCGCGGGCTTTGCGCTCAGCGAGCGGAATAAACTTCACGAGTTCCAGCTTACGGCCCTCTTTCAGAATTTGCCAGCTCACCGCATTGAGCTTGAACGCGTGGGCTTCGTCGTAGGCTATGTCCATCACGCCCGAGTTGAGCATCTGCCCGATGTACTCGGCCCATTCTTCCCCGCGCAGGTCGTTGCCTACACCAAAAGTGGGCATTTTGTCGTAGCCGTGGTTGAGTACCGCCCGGTTTTTACTGCCGCGCAGCACGTCGATGAGCATCCCCATGGCTACGCTTTCGCGGCTGCGGGCAATGACCGACAGCGCTTTCTGGGCAATGAGGGTACCGTCGAAGCGGGTGCGGGGATTCTGGCATACGTCGCAGTTGCCACAGTCCTGCTCCACGGCTTCGTTGAAGTAGCTAAGCAGAATGCGCCGGCGGCAGAGGTCGGCCTCGGCGTACTGCTTCATGCGGTTGAGCTTGGCGTGCAGCAGTTCCTTTTGCTCCTGCGACTGCTCCGACTGCACGATCATGTCCTGCCGCATGATGATGTCCTGGTAGCTATAAAACAGCACGGTGTCGGCCGGAGCGCCATCCCGGCCCGATCGGCCGATTTCCTGGTAGAAACTCTCCACGTTGGGCGGCAGGTTGTAGTGAATCACCCACCGCACGTTGGACTTGTCAATGCCCATACCGAAGGCAATCGTGGCGACGATGATCTGGATATCGTCTTTGAGAAAACTCTCCTGCACATGCGACCGCTGCGCCGGGGGCAGGCCCGCGTGGTAGCAATCGGCCCGGTAGCCTTTGCTCTGGAGCATGGCCGCCACCGATTCGGTGGTTTTGCGGCTCAGGCAGTAGATGATGCCCGGCTGATTGGGGTGCTTTTTGAGAAATTGCTCAATCTGCGGCAGGCGTTTTCGTCCCGGCAGCACGGTCAGGCTCAGGTTGGGACGGTCAAAGCTTGCCACAAAGGTGGGGGCCTCCGGGGTACCCAACTGGGTCAGGATGTCGCGGCGCGTGACGCGGTCGGCGGTGGCGGTGAGGGCAATGACCGGTACGTCAGGAAAATGGGACTTGATCGAAGACAGCTGTCGGTACTCGGGCCGGAAGTCGTGGCCCCAGGAAGAAATACAGTGCGCTTCGTCTACGGCAAAGAGCCGCACCTTCCAGCTTTTAAAATGTTCGAGCGTATTGCCCGAAAACAGCCGTTCAGGGGCCACATACAAGAGCTTCAGCTCCCCCAATTTAGCTTTCCACATCACGGAGTCCTGCTCCTGTCCCGACAAGGAAGAGTTGAGATAAGCCGCCTCGATGCCGTTGGCGCGCAGGGCTTCTACCTGGTCTTTCATGAGGGCAATGAGGGGTGAAATGACCACCGTAAGGCCCTCCTGCACCACGGCGGGTACCTGGTAGCATACAGATTTTCCTCCACCGGTAGGCATCAGCACCAGGCAATCCTGGCCTTGCAGCACGGTATCTATGATTTCGGCCTGCTGAGGCCGGAAGGTATCATACCCGAAGTAGTGTTTGAGGGCTTGTTCTTTGGAAAGTAGCATTATAGGGTAATAGTTTTTTTAGTAATCGTGGATGCTCCTGCAAACAGGCTATTGGCTTTTTTATTTGGCATACCGGGCGAATCGTATTTTGATTTTCTAAACAGCTAATAACCTAAGGGCTAATTTCTAAATCAGAAAATACTTGCTCCGGTAGTACCAAAACTACGCAATCCCTGCTTAAATTCCCACCGGTTTTATTCAAGGTAAATTTCGATTTTGACTACACTCTACTTACTTTTAGGCTCCAACCTCGGCAACCGTGAGGCGCTCATGCACACCGCCGCCACCCTGATCGGGGAGCGCGTCGGGAAAGTAGGGCAAGCTTCGGCACTCTATGAAACGGCTCCCTGGGGAGGAATCGAGCAGCCCGCTTTCCTGAATCAGGTACTGGAAGTACATACCGACCATGCCCCCGAGGAAGTACTGCGGCTGATTCTTGACATCGAGCACGAACTGGGCCGGGTACGCTACGAACGCTGGGGAGCGCGTCACCTGGATGTGGACCTGCTGTATTACGGTACCCTC
>CATMVR010000023.1 GCA_950075905.1 uncultured Persicitalea sp.
CAAAATTCCGCTTGACCAAGAGCAGATTAAGCCCTCCACCATCAAAACCAAAGATGATACAATCGAGCGCTACCAGGACTCTATGGGTATACGAATAAGGCATTGTTCTCTCCTGATCAGGTACATATTTAAATTAATTGTAAACCTGACACATAATTAGGAATATTTCAGCAAAATCCATATTTTTTTATAAAAATATTAACATAAAAATTTATTCGTACGAAAGTTTTCCTACCTTTGGTACGTTGATTAATAAAAGCTACTATGGAACCCACAAAATCGGAACTGGAAATACTGCAGGTACTCTGGAAGCACGGGCCGTCGACGGTACGGTTCGTGAATGATACGTTAAACGAAGAGAAGCGGGCGGTGCAGTACTCTTCTACGCTGAAGCTGATGCAGATCATGGCCGAGAAGGGCCTGGTGACCCGCGATGAAAGCAGCATGAAGCACGTATACAGCCCGGCGGAAGAAGAAGGTAAGACCAAGAAGCAACTTCTGGACCGCTTTGTCGACTCTATGTACAACGGCTCGGCTTCCAGCCTGGTGATGCAGCTATTTGGCGGCAAAAACACCTCGAAGGAAGAGCTGGAAGAGATTAAAAGATTGCTCGATAAGCTTGATCAATAAGCAACAGCCACTAATCTGTCAGCCATGGAAAATTCATTTATGCCTCTTTCCCAGAAACTTATCCACGCTCTGAGCTGGACGCTGATCCACTCGCTCTGGCAGGGAATGGTGCTGGCCGTACTAACGGGCCTGCTGCTGCTCACTATGAGGAAGGCGCGGCCAGCGCTGCGCTACAATGGACTCGCAGGGCTGCTGTTCACCTTTATGCTTGTCAGCGGGGGTACCTTCTGGCTGGAGTACGGGCAGGCCTCCGGGGCCGTTACCCTTCATGCGTATACGGTTTTTGGGGGTACTGATGTCACGAGTAGTCTGAGCACTAGTGCTGAAAACATACGTGGGGCTGATCAGGAGCGGTGGCTGAACCAACTGCTGGACTTCGGCACCCGGCATGCGTCGGTGATTGTGGCCGTATGGTTTGTGGTGTTCCTGCTGAAATCGGTAAAAGCCGCCACCGGGCTGTACTACATCCGCCGGATCCGCCACCACGGCATTCGGCCGGTACCTCAGGCCTGGAAGGAGCGGGTAGCCCACCTGGCCCGGAAGCTCCATATCAGCACGAGGATTGTCTTGATGGAATCAGAACTGGTGCAGGTACCACTGGTAGCTGGATTTCTGAAACCCGTCATACTGGTACCTATTGGCTTTTTGACCAACCTGCCGTATAGCCAGGTAGAAGCTATTTTGCTGCACGAGCTGGCGCATATCCGTCGGAAAGACTACCTCGTCAACCTGTTCCAGAGCCTGGCCGAGAATGTATTTTTCTTCAATCCGGCCGTTCTGTGGCTGTCGTACCTGCTCCGCGAAGAACGGGAGCACTGCTGCGACGACCTGGCCATCGCTATCACGCAGAACAAAAGTTCTTTTGTGGAAGCGTTGGTACAGTTTCAGGAGTATAAGCTGAGCCGGTCGGCGCCTGCTCTGGCCTTTGCGGGCCGGCGAAACCACCTGCTGGACCGCATCAAGCGCATTATTTACAACAACAATAAACAATTAGATGCCATGGAAAAAGTATTTGTAGCCGCAAGTTTGCTCACCATTGCCGCCCTGTCGGTAGCCTTTTCGCCCACCTCCCAGACCGAGGTACCCCCACCTCCCCCCGCGCCCCGGGAAGCTCCCGCGCCTCCCCTGCCTGCGCCCCCGCCTGTCCTCGGTGAAGTTCCTGCCCCCGCGCCCCCGCCAGCCCCCGAAGCCCCGCCCTATCCGGGGTCTGCTTTTAGTGCGGATACTATTTCGCCAAAGAAAAAAGGTACTTCCGTGTCGACCTACCACATGACACACAACGACAAGCGGTACGAGATTGTGGAACGGGAGGGAAAGATAACGGAGTTAAAAATTGACGGAGTCGCCATTCCGGAAGATAAAATTGAAGACTACCGGGCGGAGCTTGAACCGGTGATGGCAGAAGCAAGGGAGCATCAGAAACAAGCCGAATTGCATCGGGCGCAGGCCGAAGTACACCGGCAGCAAGCCGCTGAGCACCGCAAACAAGCCGAAGTACATCGCGCCCAGGCCGACGGGATGCGCCACGAGGCGGAGGCCATGCGCGAACAAGCCGCCCAACACCGGAAAGAGTCCGGAAGCCTACGGGCTTCAACCGCCGAAGCGCGGTCGCATGCCGATGAAGCCCGCCGCGAAGCGGAGGTACATCGTCAGCGGGCGGAGGTACATCGTAAAGAAGCCGAAGAGCACCGCAGGAAAGCCGAAACCAAGCGGGCCGAATTTGAGAAAATGCAGGAGGAATTGATCAATGACCTGATGCAGGCGGGGACAATTCAGAACAAAACGAACCTATCGTACAAGCTAAGCCGGGAAGAGCTGATCGTCAATGGTATAAAGCAGCCGGACGCGCTGCATCAAAAACTGAGAGAGAAGTACCTCAAAGAAACAGGCGTAGAACTATTCTATAACTGGGAGGGAAAAAGAGGGATCATGTACTCCCGGTAGTGAGGCGATTGGTAAGCTGAGTATTCCTGATAAACGAACGAGCCCGGCTGCGTGCAGCCGGGCTCGTTCATGAATTGTCTGTCACAAAAGTTACCAGACGATTTTTTCCATGAGCCATCAAATGGATGTTTTGTTGGCCACAATGGTCAGATCAAGCAGGAAGGTATCGTCAATGATCTTGTCGGCGGCGGTGCCAATGATGGCGGCCCGGTACTTGATGTCATAGTCCAGACGGTTTACCATAAAATTGGCAGTTGCCTGAACGGCGTCACCCGAAATAGTGACCACCGCCGGAAACGTCTGGGGCAGGGTAGTACCTTTAATAGTCAGGTCGCCGCCGATCATAAAATTAGGTTCACCTGCTTTGGCGCTCCTGATGGGCTTGGCGCTGGTGATTTTAAACGTAGAGGTAGGGTGTTTTTCTACCGAAAAAAAGTCATCCGACTTCAAGTGGTTGACGAGGCGCTCGTTGAAGGGGTTTGATTCTCCCTTGTCCACATCCCGCATGGATTTCATGTCGGCCACGAAGGTACCTCCGGTGATTTTATTTCCGTCCACATTGAGCTGACCATTGGCCATCTTCACGATCCCGATATGCTCACCACCCACTTTTTTTGATTTCCAGCGGATCGAGCTTTGGGAGGCATCCACGGCGTAGGTAGCAGCTTTCGCAGCGTCGGAAGTCAGAGCGTACGCAACCTTCGTGTCAGTCAGTTCGGGGGTGGAAGAAAGTCCACCGATCAGAAAAAGAGCTGCCATCGCAGCGCTCAGGAGCAGGTTGTTGTGCATTTGTATCTGGTTTGAGTGATTTCGATTTTCAGACAATGCTACAAAAGGAAAAAACGATCAGCAAATCAAATCGACTCTTGCCGGACATTATCCGACCGATCCCCCATCCTGACAGATAATCCGGAATCGGGATGGAGGCAGAAAGGTACCTCCGCTTATTCGATCACCTCCGCCCCGGCGGGCATTTCGAAGTAAATATTCTTGACAAGCGGATCAAACCGGATTCCGTCCACCGTGATGGTAGTGATATGTTCGCCGGCCTGCTCTTCTTCGGCAAGCCAGTGCGTGTGGTAGCCGGTAGCCAGCTCAATACCATCGGCGACGGTGGTTCCCTGAATCTCCATGAATTTTTCGGGCGCATGCTTTCCTTTCTCAAAGTATTCGGGGTACGAGACGATGTAGCGGATAACGGCCAGCTTGTGATCCTCTTTGCCAAAATACAGGATGTAGTAATCGTCCGGAGAAGAACCAGTACCGGGTGCAAACGTGACCTTGACGGCATCGTAGGTTTGGTCCTTGTGTGATTTGTCGGCCAGCTTTTCGAGCCGAACGCCCTCGCCGTCCAGCACGAAGGGCTGGCCCAGGAAGTAGTAGGGCGTAAGAGCCCAGAATTTCATATCGAACGGGAAAGTCGTCGAGTCTTCGACCAGCTTCCAGTATTTCTCGCCCGTCCAGCCAAACTCCTGCGACTGGTCGGCTACGTGCTGGTGCCGGGCTTTGTTGCTCCACGTATCGATAGTCTGGTAGGTATTGCGCACAGTGCCGCCATCGAGCGGTACGTACTTGAACTGAAACGCCAGCGGGCCGTTGCTGTACCACTTTTTAAGGCCCCCGTGAGCTTCCATAGCCTGCCACACAATCTTACCCGCTTCGGTGCTGTCGAGGCGCTCCTTGGCTTTGGCTACCCGCTCATTGATCCAGGCTTCGGGCCTTATGGCACTATGGTCCGTTGAAGAACTGAACGGACTGGTGCAGCGGTTGAATGCGAGCAAGGAAATCAGCAGGATAATAGGAGGTAGGTAACGCATGCGTTGAATAGTGTTAGTAATGTTGTGACGTATCTAGCTCGTCAGCTTAGTTGCGTCGCTAAGGCGCTGGGCGACGTTGTCCCAATTGATAATTTTGAACATGGCATCTACGAAGTCAGCCCGTTTGTTTTTGTATTTTAGGTAGTACGAGTGTTCCCAGACGTCTATGACCAACAAGGGAATACAACCCCATTGCGTAAGCTTCTCGTGGTTTTCGCACTGCAAAACGGTGAGACTGTCGCCATAGGGTTGATACGCCAGAATCCCCCAGCCGTTGCCATCCACGTTTTTGGAGGTTTCGCCAATCAGGGCCAGCAGCCGATCGTAGCTCCCAAAGCTTTTGTCGATCCGTTTTAGCAGATCGTCGGTCGGGCGGGTTTGTTTATTGGTGAGATTGGTCCAGAAAATCGAGTGCAAAATGTGGGAGGAGGCATGGAAGGCCAGTTTCTTGGTCCAGTAATCCACGGTTTCGAGGTTGTTGTCGTCCAGGGCTTTTTTGATCATAGCCAAGTCCTTATTTGCTCCTTTCACCGCTCCGCCATGGTGAAAGGTATAGTGCAGGTGCAGCGTTTCGGCGTCCATGTAGGGTTCCAGAAATGTCTCGCTGTACGGCAGCGGTTGATGAATGTAGTTCCCGTTAGCGTCTACCAGCTTGTCTATGTTGTTGCTGACGATATTTTGTTCGAAAGCATTGGCCGAGCCCATCAGGGCGGTAGTCCCCGCGAGTAGTCCGGATTTAAGAAAATTCTTTCTGTCCATGATGGTAGTATAAAGTGGCTGCATTGCGCGGCCTGTTGATAGAATATCTATTCCCTGGATGTGAGAACATGTAAATATAAGCAAGTGTTTGGATAGGGTGTAGCTGCTGTCCTGAATAGGGTACCTGTCAGCCCCTGTATATGCTTACTTCTCAGGATATTAAAGGTATAAAAGTTGGGTTTAGATGGAAGTTACTAAGCTTTTTTACTCCCACTAGGGAATACGGCACAGTTTTTTGATCCGTACGTTCTGGACCACTGTATAGCTCCGGACGTGCAGGGTATCTAAAACAGAGTCGAAATGTAGCATCATATGCCCCCTTTCCTATGAAATTTTCTCTGAAATGGACTTTTTTCTCAACTCTGCTAACCGCTACTATCTTCATTCTGGTGGATGCTCTGATTTTTGAAAAAAACTTTTTTCAGATAAAAAGATTCAAAATAGGAAATCCGGACTCCGAGGGTACCCCCATCCGGCTGTTACAGCTTTCAGATCTTCATCTGAAAGGTAGGCTGACAGCCAAGCACCGCCGTTTAGCTGCGGCAGTAAGAAAATTACAGCCGGACCTGATCCTGATTACGGGAGACGCTCTGGACAAGCATGGTCATCCGGAGGTTCTGGCCGATCTTCTGGCCCTGGTAGCTCCGGACATCCCCAAAGTGGCCATTCTGGGCAATCATGAATACAAATCGGGCATTGCCAGGGAGGTATTTTGCGAGCTATACAAGAAGTATAAGGGCGATTTGCTGATCAATGATTCGGAATGCTACGTAATCAGAGGTCACCGGATGTGTATTACGGGCCTCGACGACCTGATTCACGGGCAGGACGACCTGGAAAAAGCCTTTCAAAAAGTTGAAAACGAGAGCAATCACCTGGTGCTTCTGCACAGTCCCCTGCACCAGGATAGCTTCCTGCAAAAATTTGAAGCTCTGAAAAAAGAAGGGCAACTCGATGCTTTAGCCAAAATCCGGTATATGTTTGCCGGCCATAATCACGGAGGGCAGGTGACGCTCTTTGGGTTGTATGCTCCCTATCTGCCGCGTAAGTCAGGTAATTATCTGAAAGGCTGGTACAATCAGAAAGAGCCCTACCTGTATGTTTCCAAGGGTTTCGGTACCTCCACTATACCCGTCCGGTTTTGGGCCAGAGCCGAAATCACCCTTTTTCTCTACTACCCCTAGGGCAAAATCTGCGGTCGGGTGCTGGCCGGGGCTCAGGGCTTGCTTCTGCGGTATTCTCCGTCAAACACCACCGTCCAGCTTTTGCCCCCATCTTTACTTATGCTCCACGTTTGTCTTACGGAGCCATTGGCCATGGGCTCCCACACAATCTGATTGAGTCCTCTTTGGGCATTGCCATACAGGCCATCGTTCAGTACCATTTTGTGATCCACCCGTTTGCCGGTCAGGAAAAGCGTAAGGCCTGCGTTGTCGACCCAGTACTGCTCCCAGCGTTTTTCGGTGGCGTTGTATTTATTGATGCTCTTGCCGGCGTAGTGGCCCCCGGGTACCTGGTAGTTTTCGAGCAGGCCCATACTGTCGATGATGGATTCAATGCGGCTTTTGCCGACCAGGGTATCGGTACCGTACTTGTATACATCCCATTCTCCCAGCCAGAAATCAAACTGATGATACAGGGGTTTCAGATTGACGCCGGTTGGTTGCGCATGAAGGCTCGAAGAGGTAAGGAGAAATAAAAAAAGAGTAAGTATTTTCATGGCCGGAGTTGTTCTATCGCAACAAGTTATACAATTTGTGCGCACAAGAAAAGCCCCTGCGCGTAGCAGGAGCTTTCGTTAGTGGATTAAATCGTAGTGTAATTACCGTACCGAAAACGAGCCTTCTCCTATCTTGAAGCCCTCCGAATAGAGCTCTACGGTATACGTGCCCGAAGGAAAGGTAGCCGAGCGGTCGTACATCAAACTTACGTCCTGATTGTTGTTAGTAAACTGGATCTCCTTGCTCTTCGTGAAGGTTTCGTCTTTGCCGTTGTACTGAAATACCCCCGAGCCAGCGGCTACATCTGACATAATAGCTCCCTGCGGGTTTAGAATGCGCATGTAGATGGTTTTCTCGTTTTGCTGCGATAGCGGATTTTTCTCTAGAATAAAATCCACCCGAACCTTATCCACCCGTCGTGCCCGGACATTATCTCCTTCACGCACTTTACCCTTGTTCGAGATGGCGTATACCTTTACATTGCGGGCCCGCAGGGCCGAAGCCAGATTGACTTTTTCTTCCAGCTCGCGGTTTTTGCCTACCACTCCAAGCAAAGAGTCGCTCAGCAGTTGCCGATCGCGGGTAAGGCTCGTTGTAAACACCACGAGTGAGTCCTTTTCACTTATAAGTTGTTGATTTTCTGCCCTAAGTTGGGCAAGTTCCTCGTCTTTTTTGGTTAAAAAATCTTCGTACTCTTTCACTTTCTTACTCATACTGGCATTACCCCGCCGCAGGGAAGTCCGGTCGGCTTCCAGTTGGGCCCGTACCTTTTTGAGCTCTTCTACGTCGCCGCCCAATCCCTCCACTTCGGCGATACGGGCGTCGAGTTGCCTCGAGATCGAGTCAAGTTTTACCTCCGTAGTGGCCAATTCACTTACCTGGGCTTCCAGATCCTGCTCCTGCTGATTGGTTAGAGCGCGTTCCTGATAGTATAAATAGCCAAAGGTGACCGCCATAACCGTCATGATAAGCAAGGCTATGGATAGCCCGGTAACCGTTTTCTTGTCCATGGTATATATATGGGTTAGGTTTAATTTACTTTCTACTAATCGTTTAGTAAAAAAATACCGTGCCAACTTGATATAATTCAATAATTTGGCCGCCGGGCAGTACAGGTAGGGTATAGTCTTTTTGCCAGGAATTGAAAACCAAATTCTTACTAAAATGAAGAGTATGAAAACAACACAAGGCAGAAGGAAGCGGCGAATGAACCGTTTTTTGCCGGGAATAGCGGCACTGATGTTGCTTGCTGGCCCGGCCTACTCTCAGAAATCTACGGTACAAACCGACGCCGGGTCCATCAAGGTAGAAACACTGGCAGAGAATCTGAAGCACCCCTGGGGTATGGCGTTTTTGCCAGACAAGCGGCTGCTGGTTACAGAGCGCACCGGAAACCTCAGGATACTGGATGAAAACAAAAAGCTTTCGGAACCCATTACAGGTACTCCCAGGGTATTCAATACGGGTCAGGGGGGACTATTGGATGTAGCCCTGGACCCCGATTTTGCCCAAAACAGCTACGTGTACCTGTCGTTTTCCGAGCCCGGTGAAGACAGTACTGCCTCCACGGCGCTGGGCCGGGGCAAGCTGGAAGGCAATGCAATCAAAAACTTTGAGGTGATTTTCAGACAGGAGCCCAAAGTAAAAGGACCGAACCACTTTGGCGGGCGTATTCTCTTTTCGCCCGAGGGACATTTGGTGTTGACTCTGGCCGAGAGGTTCAAGTTTGATCCGGCGCAGGATCTTTCCAACCACCTGGGTACCATTGTGCGGCTCAATCCCGATGGTACTATTCCTAACGATAACCCCTTTGTGGACAAGGATAATGCGAAGGACGAAATATGGTCGTACGGGCACCGCAACATCGAAAGTGCCGCCTTTGATCCCAGCACCGGTCAGCTGTGGGTGGCCGAAATGGGCCCTTTGGGTGGCGATGAGCTCAATCAGCCCGTGGCGGGGCGCAACTACGGGTGGCCCGTGGTAAGCTGGGGCAAGCACTACGACGGCCGTGATATCCCTGACCCTGACACCCGTCCTGAGTTTGCCGACGCAGTGATCAAATGGACTCCCACCATCTCGCCCTCCGGGATGATTTTCTATACCGGCTCCATGTTTCCGGCCTGGAAAAACCACGCCCTCATCGGCGGTCTGACGAGCAGCGGTCTTGTACGGGTAGAGGTCAATGGCGAGCAGGCAAAAGAAGTGGAGCGCATTCCGCTGACCGTTCGTGCCCGCGACGTAGAGCAGGCTCCCGACGGCTCCATTTATGTGCTTACGGATAATGAAAACGGCAAGCTACTCCGCCTGCACCTTTTGGAGTAGTAAACGTCCTGTTAGAAATTTAAATCTACACCCGCGCTTTCCACGCTACCTCCTCTGCGCCCAGTTCCTGGGTCATCAGGCGGGAGAGCATAAAGAGGTAGTCGGAAAGTCGGTTGAGATAGTGGATAATAATTTCTTCGACGGGTTCGTGGTCGTGGAGCAGAATGACTGCCCGCTCGGCCCGGCGGCACACCGTGCGGGCCACATGCCCGTACGAAACCGACGGATGCCCGCCCGGAAGCACAAAGGCCCGCAGGGGCGGCAGGGCGGCGTCCATGGCATCCATTTCTTTTTCGAGCACTTCTACATCGGCCTCGTGCAGGTCGGGCAGGCGCTTGCGGGTTTGGTCGGGTTCGGAAGCCAGGTGCGATCCAATCGTAAACAGCCGGTCCTGAATTTCTTTGAGCATAGCGCGGCGGCCCTGGTTCACGGGCTGGTCGCGCAGCATCCCGATCCAGGCGTTGAGTTCATCCACGTTTCCGTAAGAGTCTATACGGATATTGGCTTTGCTCAGGCGTGTTCCGCCTAGCAGTGAGGTAGTTCCGGAATCACCGGTCTTGGTATATATCTTCATGCAGTCATCTGTTCGTTTATTAAGTACTTCCAACAACCTTTTCTGTTGACATTAGGTTTTAGAAACAGTCCATCCTAATTTTGCGCCTTCATTTCAAATATCAGTATTTATTCGATTCCTGCGCAAGTAGGTAGTAATTTCATGAAAGTAACAACATTTGCTATAAAAGTCTGGCGTTGGTTCTCGGTTCTTTTGATTGTGGGAGGCCTGGCCTGGACGTATTCCCTGCTTCCTGACCTGGTGGCGGTAGGCTTTGCCGCATCGGGCATGGCCGATTTTTATCTGGAAAAAGACACGATTTTTTACATAGCCACGGCGCTGATTATCTTCAATAATGTGGTGATCATGGCCATGGCCCGGCAGGTAGCCAAAGTACCTACCTCCCTGCTCCCGATTCCCAACCGCAAGGCCTGGGTAGATTACCGCGACCAGCTCAATGAGCACCTGATCAACTGGCTATACTGCCTGGTGGCAGCCATCAATACCATCATGGCGCTGAGCCTGTTTGCCCTGGCTACTGTCAATAGCTCCCAGTACAACGCCAACGTGTTCAGCTTTGCGTGGCTTTTTTACGTAGGTTTTGGGATGCTTATCATCATCTTCGCCGCGCTGCCCATCCGGTTGATGCGCGGCCCCGTGCCCGATGTGTCGCTGGACTAAGCCCTGAGTTTATCTATGCATGATTCCAGAAAAAAGCAGGCCGAAGCCATTCGGCTGAGCGACTATACCTACGAGCTACCCGACGCATGCATTGCGCGGTATCCGGTAGCGCCCCGCGATACTTCCAGACTACTGGTATTTGAGGGCGGAAACATCCGGCACCAGCGCTTTTTTGAGCTGGCCGATCAACTTCCCGCCGACAGCCTGCTGGTATTCAACGACACCAAAGTCATTCCGGCCCGGGTATACTTTCAGAAGCCTACTGGTGCTACCATTGAGCTGCTGCTGCTGCATCCAGAAGCGCCTACCCGCATCATCAACGATGCCATGCTCGTGACCCGTCAAACCACCTGGTCGGGCATGATTGGCAACAAAAAGCGCTGGAAACTTGGTGAAACGCTCACTCAGACCCTGGCCATAAAAGGCGAGACGGTCACGCTTTCTGCCGCTTACGCCGACCACGCCCAAAATCACGTAGAACTCAGCTGGGATAGCGACGCCACGTTTCTGGACGTAGTACAGGCGTTGGGCGAGATACCGCTGCCACCCTACCTGCACCGCGACACCGAGGCGCAGGATCAGGAGACCTACCAAACCGTATACGCCCGGCAGGAAGGCGCCGTGGCTGCTCCTACGGCAGGGCTGCACTTTACGGACGAGGTATTTGGCCAACTGGCCGCCAAAGGCATTGAGCGTTCCTTCCTGACTCTGCACGTAGGCGCGGGTACCTTTCAGCCCATCAAGGCCGAGACCATCACCGAGCACCACATGCACAGCGAGCAGGTAATGTACACGAGGGGATTGATCGTAGGACTGATTCAGAAAGTGGACCATATTATTCCCGTAGGTACTACCTCGTTGCGCTCGCTGGAAAGCCTGTACTGGTACGGGGTGAAGCTCTACCGACAGGAAAGCAGCGAATTCTGGATTGAAAAACTGTACCCATACCGGTTTGAAGAATCAGAACTACCTACGGCGGAAGAGGCCCTGCGGGCGATTCTGGACTTTATGGACCAGCATAGCCTGACGGAAATTACGGGTGAAACCGAGATCTTTATCTTTCCCGGCTACGACTTCCGGCTGTGCCGCGGGCTGATTACCAATTTCCATCAGCCGGGCTCGACGCTCATTTTGCTGGTAGCGGCTTTGGTGGGCGATGACTGGAAGAAAATATACCAGGAAGCGCTAGCCGGCGACTACCGCTTCCTGAGCTACGGGGATTCGTCGCTGCTGTGGAGGAAATAGAATGAGTGGGGGGGCGCCAATTTGATCGCTACCCACACACTCCCCCTTTAACCTTAATTAACCTTATTGCAAGGATACTTAACCCACTTCCAGTGGGGGCAGAGGTACTTTTGTGGCATCGGGATTCCGACTACTCACAAAAAGTACTGTTAGCCATGAAGTTTTTACCTTATTTAGTATCCCTACTTTTTTACTGGTTTGTGGTTCCGGCGATAGCCCAAACCCCGGCCAAAGTCAGCATCCGGGGCACGGTGGCCGACTCGGCCGGGCGTGCGCTCGAAGGCGCCACCGTCATGCTCCTGAGCGGGCGCGACTCCTCGCTGGTATCCTTCTCCCGCTCGCAGGGTACGGGCGATTTTGAATTTAAAAACATCAGCAACGAAGCCTACCTGCTGCAGATCACCTACGTGGGTTTGCAAAAGTACCGTCAGCCTATTGCCAAACAGCCCAATGAAACACTGGACCTGGGTACTTTGACCCTACTGCCCATTCCGAAAGACCTGGACGAACTAGTGATTCGCGGCGAGCGGGCCCCGGTGGAAATAAAGCAGGATACCATTGAGTACAACGCCGGTTCTTTCAAAGTGCAGCCCAACGCCATGGTGGAAGACCTGCTGAAACGCCTGCCGGGCGTGGAGGTAGACCGCGACGGTACCGTGCGGGCGCAGGGGCAACAGGTACAGCGCGTGACCGTGGACGGCAAGGAGTTCTTTGGCCGTGATCCCAAAATCGCCACCCGCAACCTCCCCGCCGACGCCATAGACAAGGTACAGGTACTGGACCGGAAGTCGGATCAGGCGCAGTTTACGGGCATTGACGACGGGCAGCGCGAGAAGGCCATTAACCTGACACTGAAAGAAGAGAAGAAAAACATGACTTTCGGCAACCTGACCGGTGGCGCGGGACCGGACAACCGCTACTCGGTGCGGGGAAACATCAACCGTTTTTCCAAAACCAAACAGCTTTCGTTTTTGGGTATGGGTAACAATGTGAACCAGCAGGGCTTTTCGATGGATGACTACATGAACTTCACGGGCGCGTCGCAACGCATGATGTCGGGACAGGGCGGTGTACGCATTCAGATCAATGGCGAGGATGATACGGCCATTCCCCTGAATTTTGGCGGGCGTACCAACGGCTACCTCACCAACTGGGCCGGGGGTGTGAATTTTAACAATCAGATCACCCCTAAAACGGAGGTGAACGGTAGCTACTTCTACAATCAGCTTGGGCAGGACATCAGCCGCCTTACCAACCGGCAGTCGTTTCTGCCAACCGGCACCATCGGTAGCAATCAGAATACAAATCAACATACCGGCAACGCGACCCACCGGGGCAATTTTGTGCTGGATCAAAAGATAGATTCATCCAATTCCTTCCGCTGGACCAACCGCTTCGACTACCGTCGTACCAGCGCCGACGTACTCGGTGAAAGCCGGGCTTTCGGGGCCAACGGGCAGATTCAGAACGAGGGGATCCGCACCACCACCTCTCAGGGCGACGGCATTCGCCTAAACTCCGACCTGCTGCTGCGCCACCGCTTTGCCAAAAAGGGCCGCACCATCTCCTCCAACCTTACCTTTGGCCTCGATGAGAGTGACCGCGACGGTACCCTGCGGGCTACCAACCGCTTTTACGGGAGCACCAATGGCACTGAGCCCATTCGGATAGATACCCTGCGGCAGGTAAACGAGCAAACCAGCGACCGCCAGAACTTTGGCGCTACGCTTTCCGTTACCGAACCCCTGGGCAATCGCCGCTACCTCGAACTGAACTATGCCTGGCAGAAAACGCTGAACAGCCTGGACCGGAAGGTATACGACCTGACCGGCGAAGGCCAAACCCGCCGCCTGAACGCCCAGCTCAGCAATGCCTACCGCAACGACTTTACGTACCAGCGCGGGGGCTTCAATGTGCGGGCCAGCAAGGAGAAGTACAATGCCTCCGTGGGGATGAGCGTGCAGCAATCGGTGCTGCGGGGCGAGCTGACCCTGCGGGAGGTAGACATCAACCGTAGTTTTCTGAACGCCCTGCCCAATGGCCGCTTTCAGTATAATTTTACCAACACCCGCAACCTGAATCTGACTTACGATACCGACGTCCGCGAGCCGTCTATCCAGCAACTCTCGCCCGTGGTAGACAATACCGATCCGCTCAATATCTATGAAGGAAACCCCAATCTGCGGCCCGAGTACAACCACCGCCTTACGGTTCAGCTCTTCGATTTTAACCAGCTGCGGTTTAGCAATCTGTTTGCCTTCCTGAACTTCACCTACACCGGCAACCGCATCACCGATAGTCAGCAGATCGACGAGCGGCTGGTACGTACCTTCCGCCCGGTCAACGTCCGCAACGACTACTCCTTCAACGGCGATGTATCGAAAGGCTTCCGGATCAGGCCCATCAGTACCCGCGTCAATGTGAGTACCAACCTGCTCTACAACCGTTCCATTACGCCCGTGAACGGTATAGACAACCAAACCCGCCGCTTCGTGAGCCGGAGTACCCTGCGCATGGAGTACCGTTACAAGGAAGTATTTGACATCTCGGCCAGCGCCCGCCTGACCTATAACCAAACAGCCTATTCGCTGAATACGGGCCTGAACCAGCGCTTTACGAACCAGAACTACGACGTTGAGGCCAACTGGCAACTGGGTAAGATTGCCCGCCTGAGCACGACGCTCGACTACGCCATCTATAATTTCCCGGATTCGGATTTCAGCCAGAAGGTACCCATCTGGAATGCTTCAGTGGCGAAGTCGTTTCTGAAAAACAAGCGGGGGGAAGTGAAGCTCTCAGCCGTAGACCTGCTCAACCGCAATGTTATCATCAACCGCGTAGCCCAGGCCAATTTTGTGCAGGATGAGCGCACCCTGTCGCTGCAACGGTACTTTCTCCTGAGCTTTACCTATTCGCTCGGCATCCAACGCGGGCCGCAGGGCGGAGGGATGCGGGTGATAAGGCAGTTTTAGGTCAATGATAGAATGATAGAATGAGTGAATAGGGCAGACTACTCATAAACTCAAAATACTCTGTGCTTAAACTCATTAAACTCTGTGGTTAAAAAAAAGAAACGAATCTACTAAACCAGAAATACAACTATGAAAAAGACAATTCTAAGCTTCCTGATTACCCTATGCTACCTGGGAAACGCTAGTGCCCAACAAAATGAGGGTATCGTCCTCTACGACCAGAAAATCAACATGCACCGCCGCCTGCCGGATGAATCTATGAAGGCCATGACGCCGGAGTTTCGGACCAACAAAATGCAACTGGCGATCCGGGGCGGGGAATCGCTGTATAAGACGGTAACGGCAAATGATGTGAACGAAGAAGCTACCGACGCTGGCGGCAATACGGTACGGATGATGATCCGGGTACCACAAAACGAAATCTATCGTAACTTTGATCAGAAAAAAACGGTGGAGCTGCGCGAGCTGGCCGGACAGAAGTTTCTGATTCAGGACGAGATGCGGCAGATACCCTGGAAATTTACCGGAGAATCGAAAAAGGTGAACGGCTACGACTGCATGCAGGCTACCTATGCCAACCCCGAACGGAAGCAAACGATCACGGCCTGGTTTGCGGAGGCCATTCCCGTTCCGGCGGGCCCGGCGGGCTACGGCGGATTGCCGGGGCTGATTCTGGAAGTGGATATCAACGAGGGAGAATTACTGTATACCGCCACCAATCTGAATTTCAGAAAGCTGGAAAACAGCGAGATGAAACTACCTTCGGGCGGAAAGAAAGTAACAGAAGCAGAATTCAACAAAATCCGCGACGACTACATGAAAGAGGTAGGTGGTAGCGGAGGCATGCGTATCATTCGTAACTAGCTATCAGGTGGTTAGTAGTTAGGTTATTAGCAAGGAGCAGATGAGGATTCTTCAAAAAAGTATCATGCCTGTATTTCTGATGGTCGCCAGCCTTATTTTGCTGGCGGCTTTTCAGGTTTTCTGGCTGCGCAAGGAGTACACAGAGCAAAAGAGCCTTCTGCAAAAGGAGACCGATCTGCTTTTCCAGTCTACTATTCAGGCACTGGAAGATTCGGTCATTCAGCAAAGAGTATCGGAATCCTTTCGGGGATTTTTGCCGGAAGAGGAAAAAGCTTCGGTGCTTTCGGTGCTGGAAAAGACCAAATCGGCGGACCAGCGGGCTGATGCCCATATTTTTTTTAGAAATAGACCCGCCCTGCCCGAAGCGTCTCCGTTACCCGAAGAACTAGCCAGAGAAATGAAGTCGCTCAGCTCTTCTGCCGGGTTCCAGGATAGCTTGCCCCGCAAGAAGGGTATACAGCGCATCATGATCCGCGACTCCGGCCAACAATCCAATATAGAGATACAAATTGCCGGTGATTTGCCCAAGTCTGATTCCTTGAAGCAGATGGTGAGCCGGGTGATCAAGCCGGTGCAGGCCCGGGTACGGTCTTCAAAAAAAGAATTTCGTTTCTCCCACGATTCCGCCCATCTGTCGCCTGACCGGGTGGTGATCCGGCTGGGCTATGACTCCCTGCGTATCAGCGATATTCATACTGCCTATTTAAAGAAAATCCAGCAGGCGGGCCTGAATTTGCCTTTTACCGTGCGTCGCAACGCCGATTCCCGCACCGACAGTTTGTCAAAAGCCCTGCTGACTTCTCCCGTTGCGAGCAATATGCCCCGGGGTTCGGTGTACACCGCTGCTTTCACCGGGTATCAGGCGTATCTTTACCAAAGAATCAGTCCGCAGATTCTGTTTTCCGTGTTTCTGCTCGCCATGACGGCCCTGGCTTTTGCGGCTATCTACCGGACCCTGCAACGGCAGCAACGGCTCATTTTGCTCAAAAATGACTTTATCAGCAATGTAACGCACGAGCTGAAAACACCCATTGCTACCGTAAGCGTGGCGTTGGAAGCCCTGCAAAGCTTTGGGGCGGCGGCCGACCCGGAAAAAACCCGGGAGTACCTCGCTATTTCCAAAAAAGAACTGGACCGCCTCGCCATGCTGGTAGATAAAGTATTGAAGATGGCGCTCTTTGAACAGCAATCCCTGTCGCTTTCGCCCGAACCGCTAGATGCCCGCCATCTGGTAGAGCAGGTGCTCAGTACCCTCAAACCGCAGCTTGAGAAGTACGGGGCCGTGTATACTTTGACCCTGGAAGAAGCTGATTTCGGGCTGCTGGCCGACAAGGTTCACCTGACCAATGTACTATACAATCTGCTCGACAACGCCCTGAAATACAGCGAGGGTACCCCGGACATTACCGTCCGCCTTAGCCGGCAGCCGGAGTGCCTGCGCCTGGAAGTGGCCGACCGGGGCATTGGCATTCCTGAGGCCTACCGCGACAAAATCTTTGAGAAATTTTTCCGGGTACCTTCGGGGGATATTCACAATGTAAAAGGGTATGGCCTGGGCCTCAGCTACGTATGCAGCGTGGTTAAAAGCCACGGGGGGCGCATTGAGGTAGAAAGCCAACCGGGGCAGGGGAGTAGCTTTGTGGTGCTGCTACCCGCCCTGCCCCTCCGATCCGACATCAACAGCCTACCTACCCATGACACACATCAAGCTTCTGTACGTTGAGGACGAGCCCTTTTTGGGCAAAATAGTGAAGGAAAGCCTCGAAAGCCGGGATTTTGAGGTATGTATGGTGGCCGACGGGCGTGAGGTAATGGCGCAGTACGAGGCCTTTGGGCCTGACCTGTGCGTACTGGACATTATGCTGCCGCACCGCGATGGCTACGAGCTGGCGCGGGATATCAGAACCTGTAATCCCAAAATCCCCCTGCTGTTTCTGACCGCCAAAACCCAGACCGACGATTTGCTCAAAGGATTTCAGGCCGGAGGCAACGACTATATCCGCAAGCCGTTCAGCATGGAAGAGCTGATTGTACGCATCCAGAATCTGTATCAGCTGGCGCAGCCGGGTACACAAGGTACCTCACCCGCGGCGGAGCCTACCCCGAAAGACCGGGTTCGGTTGGGCAGGTACCTATTTTTTCCGCAGCAGTACGAGCTGCATCTCGGCGATCAGGTACGCAAGCTATCGCACCGCGAAACCGAATTGCTGAGCATCCTGATTGAAAACGGCAATTACAAAGTACAGCGCCGCGACATCCTCATGCGGGTATGGGGCGATGATTCCTTCTTCAATTCACGAAATCTGGATGTGTACATTACCCGCCTCCGCGACTACCTGCGCGACGACCCGGCGGTAGAGATTGTAACGCTGAAAGGCGTGGGGTACCTTTTCAAGGGCGTTGAGAGCGGTACCAGTGGCGGGATATAAAAATCGGTGTATTTTAGCGGTTTATTTTATCCCGAAACCCGTACGAACCGCTCGCCCAGTTTTCCTCTATGAAAAATCGTTTACTCTCACTCGATGTGCTCCGTGGGCTCACCATCATGCTCATGACCATCGTGAACAACCCCGGCGACTGGGGCAACGTATACGCCCCCTTCCTCCACGCCGAGTGGCACGGCGTCACGCCTACCGACCTGGTGTTTCCTACCTTTCTCTTTATCGTAGGGATTACCACCGTGCTGGCTACGCCCCAAAAAGTGTTGAACTCATCTACTCTGAAAAGGCTCCTGACTCGTTTTTTACGAATT
>CATMVR010000024.1 GCA_950075905.1 uncultured Persicitalea sp.
GGCATTGTGGTAGCCCGCCTCTTCAACATGGTACGACCCACACGCGCGTACTTCGGCCAGAAAGACCTGCAGCAAGTGGCCGTGGTTCGTCGACTCATCGAAGACCTGGCCTTTCCGGTTGAGCTGGTACCCTGCCCCACCGTACGCGAGGCCGACGGACTGGCTATGTCGTCGCGCAACCGCCGGCTAAGCCTCGAACACCGCATCCGGGCACCGTTTATCTACCAGTCGCTCACCGAAGCCAGAGAACAGTTAATTTCCGGGAGTTCGGTAGAAGAGGTAAAGAATATGATGCGGGAGCAATACGCCCAACGCCGGGCTTTTTTGCTCGAGTACTTCGAAGTAGCCCACGCCCACACCATGCAGCTCGTTGACGAGCGGCTACCCGAAGGGCAGACAGCCCTCTGCCTGGCGGCTCATTTGGATGGAGTGCGGTTGATTGATAACGTGGTGTTCTAGAACAGTTCAATAAAAAGTCATTAATTTTCTTGGAAGAAGATTGATTATATTGTACCTTTTCAAAGAAAAAGTGTAGTATTTATTGTTTGTTGTTGCCCTAACAAAAACGCTTTATACTACCTGTCCTACTTGAACGTATAGTTTTAACGTTATTTTCATGTTGCCCTGCCATCCCGTATCCAGGGAAATTTATATAGTTAACTAACTACCGCTTCGTCGGGTAACCATCTGCTATTCTTCCCCTTGCAGACTTATTTTGATATTTTAGTGGATCAGGGCTGTTAATAAAATCTGCATTATTGTAATCTACTATTTAAAGTAAATCCTGGTCCGCCCGGTGCCTTCTGTCTTATCTTTCATCCCGAAAGATAAGACAGGGATATATGATGTATTCCTGATGGCTCTAAAAATTTACTACTCAAAAAAATCATGAAACATGTTTCTTTATCCTTCGGAATAGGCCCGAAAGGGCAGGCTGCTTTTTGCCTATTTTCCACGTGGCTCCTGTTACTTTCCTTCATGGTAAGTCAGGTGAATGGACAAGGTTTTTTGGAGGTACAGAAAATTGTCGCAAGTGATGGAAATTCTGGCGATAACTTTGGATACAGTGTCTCTACCTACGGAGATTGGGCTGTTGTTGGAGCAGCCCGTGATGGAGATCTGGCAGGCACTGCCGGCTCTGCCTATTTCTTTAAAAAGGATGGCTCGGGTACCTGGGTACAGCAACAAAAAGTTTATGCCAGTAATGGCGCCTCTGGAAATACTTTCGGATGGAGTGTTTCAATGCACGGTGACTATGCACTGATTGGCTCCTATGGGCACAATGGCAATGATTCGCATAATGGCTCTAATGGTTCAGCTTATATTTTCAAGAAAGATGGTACTGATACCTGGGTAGAACATCAGATTCTTACGGCCAGTGATGGCGCAGCCGGCGATGGATTTGGCATTAATGTGTTCCTGAATGATGAATATGCTGTTATAGGCGCTTATTTTGACGATGCGGCGGCAGGCTCCGCTTATGTTTATAAGAAAGACGGTACTGGTTTTTGGGTTGATGAGCAAAAACTTATCGCCAGTGATCGTACCGCGGGTGATTCTTTTGGCATTTGGGTTGCAATGAGTGGTGACTATGCACTCGTTGGGGCAAATTTTGATGATAGTGGACAAGGCTCTGCCTATGTTTATAAAAAAGATGGTGCAGGTACCTGGAACCAACATCAGAAGCTCTTGGCCAGTGATGGAGCAGCAGGAGATAATTTTGGGGTTTGTGTCTCCATTAATGGGGATCAGGCCATTATTGGTTCTGTAAATGAAAATTCGGGAACTGGGGCAGCGTATATTTTCAAGGACGATGGTGCAGGAAACTGGGTTGAGCTACAAAAATTAATTGCCAGTGATGGTTCTTCCTTTGATCAATTTGGCTTGGTTGTCTATATTGAAGATAGCATGGCCATAGTTAGTGCCTACGCAGACGATGACAATGGTGGTGACTCAGGTTCGGTGTATTTATTTACAAAAGACGGTTCGGGCACCTGGGTGGAGCAGCAAAAAATTAAGCCCAGCGATGGGTCAGGCGGTAGTTATTTTGGAAATTACTTTTCGGTATATGGCGACTACCTGCTTGTTGCTGCTGCCTATACATCTGGAAGTGCTGGCTCGGCCTATTTCTTCAAAAAAGACTGTGCTCCTATTGACCTCCAAACCGACGCCAGTTGCAAAACAGTGTACCTCGGCTACGGCAGCACCTGTACTGAGTTATCGGCCTCGGTCACGGGCGGTTCTGGCTCCCTAAGCTACACCTGGAACCCCGGAAATCTCCCGGGGGAAAGTGTGGAGGTATGCCCCACCGAAACTACTACCTATACCGTAACCGTGACGAATAAATTTGGCTGTTCCGAGTCCAGTCAGGTTACCGTAGAGGTAATTGACATACGCTGCGGGAATAAGGGGGATAAAGTGCAGATTTGCCATAAAGGCCAGGTAATATGTGTTGCTCCCAATGCCGTCGCCGCCCACCTGGCCCACGGCGACAACCTGGGCCCTTGCGGTTTCGTTCCTTGCCAGGGCTCTCCCGGCGCCCGAATTGGCGTAGAAGCACTGGAAAACCCAACCCTGTCAGGTATCGAAATGAGCGCCTACCCCAACCCTGGCAACAGCATAGTCACGATTCGGGTAGAGAACATGCAGGCCGGCGAAGCCAGTTTTGAAGTAGTAGACCTCATCGGCCGCCCACTGATTCAAAAGACAAAGCAAATGGTAGAGGGTACCAACGATGTTACGTTTGATCTTCAGCCCTTGTCAAACGGTATTTACCTGATTCGCTGCCGCGATGCCTTTATGCATCAGGGGGTGTTGAGGATAAGTAAGTACTAGTACAAATCCGTTGAAAAGCCCTGGAGGAGATGTTTCTTCCGGGGCCTTTTTTTCGTTTTGATTTCGGAATATTAGCGTATTGAATGCTTACAAAGGTCAAGGAAAGGTCAATTTTGGTTAAAGTCAATGGCATATATTTTCTGTATCTGGTTTTTAAAATAAGTAACAGGCAACCTTAGCTTTTCTATAAGGTACTCTAAATAATAGTGATGCACTACACCCCTAAAAACCTGGAATCTGGGTTTACTACCATTTTGTCATTTTTTTCTGAGGCCTGCTTCAAAAATCAGCCACCAGCCCTTACTGCTTCCTTTTTAGAGAATAAATTCCTATATTTCCGTATTCACCATCAATTCTGGTGATGCACCCTATGACGCAATCAGGTAATAATATAGTAGAAAAACTAATCCGGTTAATCAATGAAAATATCGGCAACCCCAAACTCTCGATCGATGACATTTCGAAGGAACTAGGAATAAGCCGGACGCAACTACACCGGGTCGTAAAACAGGTGACCCAGCTATCAACCACACTTTTTATCCGTAAAGTAAAACTAGAAAAAGCTAAAGAACTGCTCGTAAGCACCGACCTCAGAATCGCCGAGATCGCAGATATGATCGGGATCGACAGCCCCCAGAATTTTAGCAAGTACTTTGCCCAGGAATACCAGCAAAGCCCAACCGAATACCGCAGGCACCACAAAGATACACCCGAGCAAGCCCTCGAAAGTACAGAAGTCGAAGACGCTGAACCTCCTCACATTCGTGAAGTTCCTCCACGCCGGGCAACCTTATCCATGCTACTGGGTGCAGGACTGCTGATTGCATTGCTGCTTGCAAGTCTGTACAGGTGGGCAGTAGCACCCGACGAGGCCCAGCCCTTTGCCAATTCGGTGGCTATTCTGCCTTTTGAAGATATTCAGAATGACTCCACTTTCGCCCAGGGGCTGTCCGAAGAGGTACACAACGCCCTGTCGCTGATCGGAGACCTGAAAGTAACCGCACTGGCTTCGTCGAAAAGCTATTCTCGTAGCAGGCGCTCTTTACCGGCAATTGGCAATGAACTCGGGGTAAACTACGTACTGCTGGGCCGCGTTCACCAGCAGGCCAATCGGGTCGAATTGTCTCTGCGGCTGGTGCAAACCGCCACCGGTTCTACCGTCTGGTCCAAAAAATACGCCGGACTTCTTGGCAATGTCTTCAATCTGATCAACGCCAGTGTCCGGGATGTAGCCACCGAACTCCAGCAGCCCATTTCGTCTTCCCTGGCCCAGCGCCTGGACCGTATCCCAACTACCAACCCCCATGCTTACAACGAGCTCTTGCGGGGACGCTCGCTTCTGGCTACCCGGGAATATGTAAAACTTACGGAAAGTATCCGGCTTTTTGAGCGCGCTATTGCCCTCGACTCTAATTCTGCCGAGGCTTACGCCAACAAGGCCGGTGCCTTTCAGTTGCTGTACAATCTTGGCTACGCCGAAAGGAAGTCCAGCCTTGACAGCGCCGAAAAGTACGTTCTTTCGGCCATTCGGCTCGACCCCGAGAGCAGCATGGCCTACGCAATTCTTGGCAATATTTACCGCGATCAGTACAAGTGGGAGCAGGCACGTACTGCCTACGAGATTTCCCTAAAATACAAACCCAATGACGCTCTGACCCTGTATTGGTATAGCTTATTGCTGCGTTCGATTGGCAGACCGGCCGAAGCTCTGGAAGTCAGTGCCCGCGCCAGGATGCTCGACCCACTGTACCCGGTTATTCTGGCCGGGCACGTTCTCAATTGCTGCTACGCCGGGCGTTTTGATCTGGCCGAGCAAAACCTCAAAGAAAGCGAACTGATTTTTGACAACTCCTTTCTGCTCTACTTTGCCTGGGGCTACTACTATCTGCTTCAAGGGAACTACCAGCAGGCTGTGGTTTGGCTAAAACGCTCCTACCAGCTAAACCCCACCATGGGCAACCTCCGCATGCTGCTGTATTACGCCGAAGCCAAACGGGGAAATACCGCTGCGACCGAAGCCTACCTGAAATCGCTGGGACAAGAGGGCAGGGAATCTGGGGCCAAGGCAATGGTTTACTCCGGACTGGGCCGATACGAACCTGCCCTGGCGGCCTTGCAGGAGGCCTCCACAAACCGGAACATCCACCCGGATCTGGTGCTGCACCCGGCATTCAGGATTTTTCATAAAGATCCCCGTTTTATAAAAATCCTGAAAGAACACTCCCTGCAACTACCCGAATGACGCATGGGGCGCACAGATGTCTTTATAGCGTTTCTAAAAGGTTTTTGAAGAGTTGAAATATTATACCACGCTTTTTCACCAATACACTTCCTTTGCAACAATAGACCACTCCTTCGCAGGGATAAGCCATCTTAGTGGCGTTTTTCGGGCTGGTTGGTTATATTTGGCAAGGTATATTTCTACCACTCGTCATGTAAGCTGCGGCTTTTTTTACAGCGTACAGCCGGTAGCGAGCTATTGCATGTATAGTCAATCGTTTTCATTCAATCCCCTTTTATGCGCCAATATCTGCTTCTAACCAGCTTTTTTTTGCTGACAATTTTTTGTTACGGCCAAAGCCAGGGTATACCTGCCCGGCTAAAAAGCCTCCCAATCTTTACTCCCCACAAGGTAACCACCGACTGGCTGCTCGGGACCCGGACTTTTGAGGCCGGTATCTACGGCACTGCTTCCGGCAAAGACCTTGTACTGAGCAATGGATTGATCAAACGCCGTATCAGGATGGTCCCCAATGCCGCCACCATCGATTTCCAAAATCTGACGAACGGCGAGCAATTTATCCGCTCAGTAAAACCGGAGGCACGTGTAGTGCTCAACGGAAAAGCCTATAACATCGGGGGCCTCTACGGGCAAAAGGAACACGCTTACCTACGCGAAGAATGGGTAGATAATTTTACGAGCGATGAAACCGATTTTCAGTTGACTGCTTATTCGACACAGCCCCTTGCCTCCACCATTCAATGGAAGCCTGCCACCTGGACCATGAATACCCGTATGCCCACCGGCCAGGAAGTAAGCTTGCAGTTTGCCTCTACTCTGCCTGATCTTCGGGGGGTTGCGGTGAACGTACACTACGCAATCTACGACAATGTGCCGGTAGTGAGCAAATGGGTCACGGTGCAGAACACCAGCGGCAAGGACATACGGATAGACCAGATTGTGAACGAAATTCTGGCTACCCCTGAGGAAGAATCGGCCGTAGTGGGTACGCCCGACCAGATGGAGAAGCCCCGCAAACTGTACATTGAAAATAACTATGCATACAACAACGCCATGCGGTACGAATTGTCGGACCAGGCCACGCACTGGAAGACGGATTCGAGCTACACCTCGCAGGTCAACTATAACTTCCAGACGCCCTGCCTGGTGGAGATATACCCAAACGCCGGCATCGGCGTTTCGCTCCCGCCCGGCCAAACCCTGACTTCGGTACGTAGCTACGAGTTATTGCTTGATAGTTACGACCGCGAGCGAAATGGTCTGGCGCGGCGGCAAATGTACCGCACCATTGCCCCCTGGACCACGCAAAACCCCGTGTTTATGCACCTGGTGAGTACAGACCCGGTGAAGGTAAAAGAAGTAGTGGATCAGTGCGCCGAAACGGGCTACGAAATGGTGATTCTGAGCTTTGGCAGCGGGCTGAACATGGAGGATACCTCGGCGGTCAATATCGCCAAATTCAAAGCTTTGGCCGACTATGCCCACCAAAAGGGTGTGATGCTGGGCGGCTACTCCCTGTTCAGCAGCCGCCGCATTGACGACGAAAACGACGTAATAGACCCCGTCACAGGACTGCCCGACAAGGGCGCACAATTTGGCCACGCTCCCTGTCTGGCCAGCCGCTGGGGCCTGGACTACCTGCAAAAGATGCGTACGTTCATGGTCAAAACCGGCTTTGCCCTGTTGGAACACGACGGTCCCTACCCCGGCGACCTCTGCGCCTCCACCACCCACCCTGGCCACCAGGGCCTGCATGATTCGCGTTGGGTGCAGATGGAGCTGCAAAAAGGATTATACCGCTGGCTCAACGAGCGCGGCGTGTACATCAATGCGCCCGACTGGTACTTTCTGGATGGTACCCATAAAATTGCCATTGGCTACCGGGAAGTAAACTTTTCGCTCTCCCGCGAGCAGCAGAAAATCCTGAACCGACAAAATATTTACGACGGTACCTGGGAGAAAACGCCCTCCATGGGCTGGGGCTTTGTGCCACTCACCAAGTACCAGGGTGGAGGGCCGGAGGCAGTACTCGAACCCCTCAGCGAGCACTTAAACGACTACCGGCAACTGATGATGCAGTACTACGGGGCCGGCGTGCAGGCCTGCTACCGCGGCCCCCGGCTCTACGACACCGAGGCTACCAAACAGACGGTAAAAGAGGTAGTAAGCTGGTATAAAAAATACCGTCAGATTCTCAACTCCGACCTTATTCACCTGCGCCGCCCCGACGGGCGCGACTGGGACGGCATCATGCACGTGAATCCCGGCCTGCGGGAGAAAGGACTGATAATGCTGTACAATCCCGGTAAAGAAACCATTACACGGAGTATTCGCCTGCCGCTTTACTATACCGGACTCACCAACCGGGCTTCCATACGGGAGCAGGAAGAAAAAGCCAAAAGCTACCCCCTAGACCGAGCCTACGAAGCCGAAATAGTAGTAACTCTGCCAGCCGAAGGCTTTACCTGGCTGGTGGTAGAGTAGCTTACGGCCAAACGACTACTCAGGGCGTTTGCACCGGGGCAACGCGCCTTTTTTCGTCCGTTAGTGTCACGGTTTTCCGGGTAGCCTGGGCTTCCCATCGGCCGGGGGTATCGGGGGCGGCCGCCAGTACCCAGCTCCCAAATTTTCCGGCGGGCAGCTTGGTACGATACAGTCCGTAATGGTACAGGTTACTGTAATAAGTTCTTTTCTCCATAAAATCCGTCCAGCTATTCACTACCGGAATAGCCGGCAAAAGTAGAGTATGCTTGGGCGAGGCAAGTAAAAAATGGGACGGCTGAAAGGTACTGTCGGCCGCGGTGTAAAAATGCAGGTATTCGACCGGCAGGTTGGCATCGTTGTTTCGGAGGGTAGTTTTTACGAAAAACCTACCCCTAAATACCGTCGTGTCATTTTGGGCCTGTGTGAGCAGCTGCGCGCTGGCCGGAAACCGGTCTGAAGCCAGCAAGTTGCTTAGGCCGCCTGCTTCTACCGTACGCACAAGCTCTTTCATACGGGTGGGGTGGTTCCAGAAAGGAATATCGCCAAAGTTGTTCCCTGCCGTCAAAAAAGTCGAATAATTTTTCCAGTAGTACGCATCCAACAGCAGCTCCTCGCGTTGTTTTCGCAGCTGCACAATGGATGAGAAATAGCTTTGGAAATTCAGCACTACAAATCCCGCCATGCCCAGCAGCGCGACACCGGCCTGGAAATAGTAATTCCTTTTGCTCATGATCACCAGGCTCAGGTACGCCACCCCCGCCAGCACAACCCCAAACAGCATGTACCGCCGGGAAAAAATGCTGCCTCCGTACATAAAAAAAGTATCGAGCGGTCGGCTGAGCACAAACATAGCTCCCGTACCCAGCATAAACAGAAACGCTCCAACCAAAAACCAGTAGCTACTCCGCTTCTTCTCACTCACCAGAAAATACCGGAGTATCCAGGCCAGAAATACCAGGCCGATTCCCAGTCCCAAAATTGCGCAGGCCACCATATCGGGATAAAAAGCCGGGTACAGCGGGTGCGGAATATCGAGGTAGAGCGCATTGCCCCAGAAGCCCAGCAGCAGCAATCCGTTGTAGATAGGGTGTGTCCAGAGGCTTTCGGCTTTGGAATCGATAAAGGTATAGTCAAAGAGAAAGTAAAACAGAATAGCCCCTGCGGTGCATGCCACCCACACAAGCAAAAACTTAAAGTGCCGCTGAAACACCAGCAGCAACACCCCAATCAGGAGGGTTAGCATACCCGTGCCGCTGATAAATGTAGTGATTAGGGCCGTCACCAGGCTCACTACCTGCCATTTGGTGGTGCCCTTGTTTAGTCCGTAAAAAGTAAGAAAAGCAAAGAATATCAGCGGGGTGTTTTGGATGGCCGCAATACCCCAGTTGGCATTTTCGTAGTATGTCAAATTGAAAAGCAGGTACGGGACCGGAATGAAGTAGTACCAGCTCACACCCTCTTTGCGAAAAGCGAGGAAAAACAGGTACAGTATGCCCAGTAAAAAAAGATTGCCCAGCAGGATCTGTACTTTAATATCGATGGTACCCGTCAGAGATACCATAGCCAGCATCACAAGCCGCTCAAACGCGAACCGGTGCTGATTGACCTGTTCAAAAAGGACCTTGGTGGCTTCCAGAAAATCGGGCGCCTGCCGAAACTTCTGGACGGTTTCCAGCAACACAAAATCATCCGTGTAGGGTACATTGATGGTATGAGCATTCAGAATAGCGTAGAAGTACCCAACCGGGACCAGCATAAGCGCCACGCCAAAAAAGGCTTTGGGGGCGGTCAGGCTTTCGGCCCGGGAGGTAATCCCAAACAGGAGCAGCAGTAGCAGCACTGTACCAAAATACTCGAACAAATAGGGGTTATCAATCAACAGCGAATCCATCAAACGTAGTAGTTAGCAGCCTTTTGTTGCATTGTTATGTTGTGCGGACTAGTAGGTACGCTTTTCAAATATACAGGGAATATGAAATTATCTCCGCTTTACACTGGCTGTCCAGGGAAATATTTGCCGGGATAGGCAGCGCATTGGCCCCCCCAGACCAGCCAACTACCTATACGTCACTTTCTATTTATCTCAGAAAGAGAAAGTCAGCAACGGCCAGTAAGTTGTTAGCCGGCGCATTGATTTTTTTTCTAACTTCGAAAACTATCCCAGTCCCGTCCAGTACCGGCATGATTTAAAAGCAATGAAACCACCTTTAATAAAATTTCTGGCAGTCTGGGCGTTGATTGTTTTACTGGGCAAAACGTACGGACAAATTCCTCCCGCCGCACAAGCTGATACCACGGTGCTGCGCTTCATGGCTGGCGATACTATGCCCGTCATTGGCATGAAATTTGAGCCCGCTATTTTGTTCGGGGTATAAAAAAATCTTACCCCTCGCCTGATAGAATCTTACCTCCACGCTACGGGCAATCACCAGATTATCGAACTGCAAATAAGGTTTCGACAAAACCGAAAAATCTGGTACGGAGCCATTGCCGGCGGATGTGTGCTCTGGACGGTGGAGATGGTGCCGGAGGCCGCCCTTTACCTTAAAATTTAGACGGAATGATCGAGCTGATTCAGGGTGACATAACCAAAATCGAGGTAGACGCCATCGTCAATGCCGCCAACAACTCCTTGCTGGGCGGCGGCGGCGTAGACGGGGCCATTCATCGGGCCGGAGGCCGGGCCATTCTAGACGAATGCCTCAAAATACGCGACCAACAGGGAGGCTGCCCTACGGGCGAGGCTGTCATTACAACGGCAGGTAATCTGCCGGCTCGCTATGTGATTCATACCGTAGGCCCGGTATGGCAGGGCGGCAATGCCAATGAGGAAGCCCTGTTGCGGGCAGCTTATGCCAATAGCCTCCGGCTGTCTACAGCGCACGGGGCCAGGTCGGTTGCGTTTCCTAATATCAGCACGGGTGTATATCACTTTCCCCGGCAAAAAGCCGCCGAAATTGCCATAGCGACGGTAAATGATTACCTCTCCGCCGCAGATACCGACCTACGGGTTATTTTTGTTTGCTTTGACTACGAAAATTTTGCAATCTATCGGTCATTACTGGCCTGAAACAGGCCAATAGCCAAAACCAAAGTTCCCGAAAGGCACAGAAGGATATCTCCTTACTAAATGCCTTTCGGGGAGGCTTTGCTTGCCTGATCCGCGTGGGGTTCCCGGCAGAATAACCTAAACGAGTAGAAAATAGTGTGTGCCCACCTTAATCGATGGAAATATGTGGGTACAAGGCCTTAATTTCCGCTAGCTCGTCGGTCTGTTCCTGCTCAGATGAAAAGAACCACATTTGGACAAGCTGTTTTCTTGTCTTGATTTCTTTGAAAAAATAAAGGACCCACAGGCTGGGTTGGTTCACATCATTGACATCGGTTCGTACACTGGCAATCTGATAGAAATTTACTGAAGAGTTTTCAAATAACGTTTTGTGTTTTAGAGCTACCATTTTTGGATAGAGTGAAGTTGGAAGTTGTAATAAAACAATGTGTGCACTCTTGGGTACCGCTTTGTTTTACTCCGAAAATCCTCCGCGTGTAGTGAATGATAAAAGCTACAAACTGACTCATCGCTGCTGGAATCAAACTTCCACAAGGAAGGTAACATTGTAATTTTCACAGGTACTTATCTAGCTATACTACATAAAGCATGCCAAAATTTGCATTTTTTAAATATCATTAGTTTTGATCTTTTTTGTATCCTGTTGCATTTCACCGTATACTTGAAGAAAAGCTTACATCTTGTTATTTTTATTACTATTTATAGTTATACTATCATTTATTCAACCAATCAACTCATTCTTTGTTACATATGGAATTGAACCGCCGCACATTTTTGCAAGCCACTTTTTTTGGAAATATTTTTTTGTGTAACTCAATTTTTGCAAAAAACAAAGCATACTCCGCCCAATCAGGCTCCAAGCTGAAATTAAGTTGCAATCTGTACTCATTCAACGAGCCTCTCCGCAAGGGCGAAATGACCCTTGAAGAGGTCTTCAGGTTTTGCTCCGATATCGGCTTCGACGCCGTAGACCCTACCGGCTACTATTTTCCGGGCTACCCCGATGTGCCCACCGACGACTTTGTGTATGAAACCAAGCAAAAAGCCTTTCTGCTGGGCCTGGATATCAGCGGTACAGGGGTCCGTACTGACTTTTCCAACCCCGATGCCGGCAAGCGCGCCGCCGATTTAGAACTGGTAAGGCAATGGGTAGACGTAGCAGCCAAAATGGACGCACCCGTACTTCGGGTATTTGCGGGGAAAGGCGTTCCTCAGGGACATTCTGAGCGGGAAACAATGGATTGGGCCGTGGACGGAATCCGACAGTGCGTTGAGCACGGCCAACAAAAGGGAGTGATGATTGTACTGCAAAACCATAACGAGCTCCTCAAAACGGTAGACCAGGTACTTTATATCCGCCAGCGCATTGCTTCGGATTGGCTCGGGATAAACCTGGATATAGGTAGCCTGCGCGCGGGTGACCCTTATGAGGAGATAGCCAAGCTCGCCCCCTATGCCTACACCTGGCAGATCAAAGAAAAAATATACCGCCACGGACAGGAAGAAAAGCCTGACCTGGTACGGTTGATGCGCCTCATCCGCAACGCGGACTACCGGGGCTATATTCCCATTGAAACGCTGCAGGGTGACCCACGCGTGCAGGTACCCCGCTTTCTGGCCGAGGTCCGGTCGGCGCTTAAAGAAACTGAATGAGTAATATTGGGCCAGACAAATAACCCGGCGGTAGTATCTCTCTACGATAACTACTATACGTACCAGCGCCAGCTTCGCTCGCCATCCACCAACGGCGGGCAGCTTGTTTGGCACAACCAACCAGATTGCTGCTAAAAATCGGCTTTTTGAAACAATAGACCAACCTTGAAACAATAAACCACAGACTAGCCAAAATAAACGAACGCAAAACTTTGGGTATGATCTATCTTTGAATGCGGCTGAATTACAGCCCCGAACCTTCTATGTCCAGCGATACGATATGCACTAGCAATTTGATTCCTGGGCAAAGATGCGAAGAAACGGACGGTTACTTCGGGCAATCGTGGGTAGGGATATAGAAGAATTTACTATATTCGTAAAGAAAAATGAAGACTATGTTTCAATTATACAGTTTGGGGGTCTTCCTGTTTTTTTCGCAATTTTTGGACATCAATCACTCATCCTGCCCGTAATCCAGTTACGCCAAGAGCATTTTGCGGGGAGAGATTAGGGCTCTCGTATATAATTCACGGTAAGTTTTTCGGGATATTCAGAATACCCTCTTTTTGTTTGCTGAATAGATCCGACCGCTCGAACAGCAGAAACCATTTACTCAACATGATTATAGCTTCTTTCAACCCCTTGTCCTATGGAACCCTTAAAAATACTACTTGTCGCTTTGCGCGAAAATTGCCAAAATAGCCTGACCCAGTCTCTCCTCTCTTCCGAGTATAAATTTGAAGTTCACCAGGTATCCACAAAAAAACAGGCCCTTTTTGCCTGCTACCACTCCAAGTACGATATTCTTATAACGAATCATCAACTGCCCGACGGCTCCTACAAAGACCTGGTGCAGGTGCTCGGCAGCACAATTGCCTGCCTGGTAGTCAGCGAGAAAAGTTCCTTGATTACACCCAAAGCTTCCCCGGAGCAACAGTACGTGGAAAAATCCTACGGAAGCTTGATGCAAACCAGAGACTGGATCTTCACACTAAAACAGGTACTCGCCAAATGGGAGAAAAGCGTTGCGAGCAGCATTGTTCAGGGTAGCCGCAACCGCCTCCTGCTCTTTGACAAAGTAGCTGCCCGCTGCGCCGAAGAGCTGTATAAGTCTACCGAAAACAGAATAGAAAACGCACTGAAGGTGATTCTTGATATTCTTGAAGTGAGCCGGATTTACGTACGTGACCACCCCGAGCATACAGCAAACACCTCTATGGTAGTACATGAAATATCCGCGCCCGGCCAATATCACTATCCGGGACCTTTCAGCTCGATATGCGAGGTGCCTATCAGGCAGGCAGGCGAAGAGGTAAGCTATCTGGGAGTGGAAGATACAATCAGACAACGGATATGGGATAAAGCCGAAATAGATCTCCTCAAAACCGTAGCCTCCCTTCTGCGCGAAAACCCGGAAGCTATACGTCACAAAATCACTATGCACGGCGAGCTGGGTATGACCGCCTAGCGGGTGAGCGCAGTACAAACTTCTTTTTTTTGTATATTCCGCTTTCTAATATGCTGTGTCTCTATTTACATCCGTCCATGCCCGCTGTCCGCTACTTTGGTATTAGTCACTTATGGCGCTTATGCCTGATCGTATGCCTGATTGTCAATCTTCCTCAGCTTCTCACTTACTTGTGGAATCCGGGGTATTTCAACAATCTGGCGGGTTATAATGCCCTTATCATCCTGTTTCAGTTTAGCGCCAGCCTAATTTTCGGCGGCTTTTTTGCCTATCTCCACACCTACTCTACGCATAGTATAGCCCGATGGTACCAACAACTTGGCACCCTGGGCAGATGGGGGTTTCAATTGATTTTTCTCATCGTACTTACCGAACTTTTTTTTCAGATTCAACTGGCACTAACCGGGCCGGTTTCGCTACTGTATTATTTTCGTGTAACGTACCTAGTGCGGCACCTGGTCATCATGGTTGCCGTTCGGGGTTTCTGGTACTTTGTGAGTATTGTTCACCAGAGCAACCAGGTTACTATCGAAAACGAGCAATTGAAACGTTTGAAAGTAAAAAACCAACTCGAAGCGCTCAGCAATCAGCTTAATCCTCACTTTCTGTTCAATGCCCTTAACATTCTGAATATCTCGATCACAACCAATCCCGAAGTAGCCCAGGAGATCGTCCATAACCTTTCGGATATTTTGCGTTATACCCTGAAAATACAGAATCAGAACCTGGTCAGGCTGGCCGAGGAACTGGAAGTGGCGCATTCGTACCTGGGCCTATACAAAGCCCGTTTCGGGGAGAAGTTGGTGTTTTCGTTTGAAAATAGCAAACCTTCAAAAAGCTGGTACGTGGTGCCCCTCTCGTTGCAAATATTGATTGAAAATGCGATCAAGCACAACGTAATCACGTCCAACCACATCCTTCACATTAGCGTAGCCATCAATGAAGAGCTTGGCCAGCTGACCGTTGTAAACTCCATAAACAAAAAAAATCAACCGGAAAGCCTGGGCATTGGGCTCACCAACCTCGGCAAAAGGTACCAGCTCATTACGGGCAAACAAACGGCCTCCGCCGAAGACTCCCAACAATTTACCGTTACCATACCCCTGATCGAATCGCCATGACCAAAGTACTGATCATTGAGGATGAAACTCCCGCCGGGGAGTACTTGAAAAACCTGATCATGCAGCTAGACCCTCAGGCCGAGGTGCTGGGCGTTCTGGAAAGTGTGGTAATGTCAGTAGCCTGGCTGACCAGCCATCCTGCCCCTGACCTGATTTTTCTGGATGTGCAGCTTGGAGACGGAACCTGCTTTGAAATATTCAATAAAATTTCCGTGCGCAGTCCGGTTATTTTTACCACCGCGCACGACGAGTACGCCATTGATGCCTTCCGGCTAAATAGTCTGGACTACCTGCTCAAACCCATTAAAGCTACCGATCTGCACCAGAGTCTGGATAAGTACTATGAGTCCAGCGGTGAAAGCCTGAAAAATACAATAAAAGGTCTGGAAGACATCATCCGGGGGCAGCAGTCAACCCCAAAAAACAACCGCCGGAACTTTCTGGTACCCTACCGTGACAAACTGATACCGATCAGGGACAACGAGTTTGCCTGGTTTGCTATTCAGAACGGAATTGTGGAAGGAGCCTTGAACGATGGTCGCAGTTACACGATAGACAAATCGCTGGAAGAACTCGAAAATATGCTGGATACCGAACGTTTTTTTCGGGCCAACCGGCAGTTCATCGTAGCCCGCAGCAGTATTACTGAGATAGAATTCTACTTCAACGGTCGGCTGCTGATCCGGGTTTCTCCCACTTCTCCCAAGCTGATCCTTATTAGCAAAGAGCGGGTGCCTACTTTCAAAAAGTGGTTTGAAGAGAGCTAGCTCTCCTCTGGCTTTACCTCCATATTACTAAGGTCTGGCAAAGGACTTACCGAGGTCCAGCCGCCATCCACCACCAGACTCTGCCCCGTGATGTGCCCCGAATGAGGAGAAAGCAGAAACAACGCCGCGTGGGCGATATCTTCCCGGATCGCCGGGCGTCCCATGGGGGTAATGCCCGACCACACCTTCGAATACGTAGTATCTTCCTGCAAGGTCCGTTCGGTAAGTGTTGCGCCTGGTGCCACGGCGTTGATGGTAATACCGTGGGGCGATAGCTCAATCACCAGATTTTTGGCCAGCATTTCCAGGCCCGCTTTGGTCATGGCATAGGCCGCCAGGTACTGATGGGCCTGATGCCCCACCACCGACGACATGAGCAGAATCCGCCCCCCTCCTCCCTGCGCCCGCATTTGCCGGGCGGCGGCCTGAGTCAGTAGAAAAGAGCCCATCAGGTTTACTTCGAGTACCCGCCGCAGGTCGGCCGCAGGGTAGTCAAAAAAATCACCAAATAGCGTAATGCCCGCATTAGCTACCGCTATGGTGAGCGCACCGTAGTTGTCTACAGCCCCCTGCACCAGCGACTGAATCACGGTTTCGTCGGCGGCATCGCCCGCCAGGCTGATACAGCTTCCGCCTTCCTTCCGGATACTTTCCGCCGCACTTGCCACCAGGGCTTCGTCGCGGTCGTTGAGCACCACGCTTGCGCCCTGTAGGCTCAGCTGTCTGGCTATTTCAAATCCGATTCCCTGGCCGGCTCCGGTCACGATGGCTACCTGGCCAGTGTATAATTTTTCGTTCATAGGCTACACTTTGTACCAACAGACCGGGGCCAGGCAGTGCCAGCCCCGGTCTGAATCGGTCTAGTGGGAATCGCGGGTTACTTTATCACCGGAGCCACCACGCAGGAAATCCAGATCGGCTCCCTCGTGGGCCTGCATCACGTGGTTGATATGCAGATTGACGTACCCGCGTTCGTAGCCGAGCTGCAGCGGCTGCCAGTTGGCCCGCCGCCTGGCCAGCTCTTCGTCGGCTACATCCAGGTGGAGACGACGGTTTGCCACATCCAGCTCGATCATATCGCCATCCTGTACCAACGCCAGGGTACCCCCCACTGCCGCCTCGGGCGATACGTGCAATATCACCGTACCGAAGCCGGTACCACTCATGCGGCCATCCGAAATACGTACCATATCCATCACTCCCTTTTCCAGCAGCCGCTTGGGGATACCCATGTTGCCTACCTCCGGCATGCCGGGGTAGCCCTTGGGCCCTACGTTTTTGAGCACCATCACAGTATTTTCGTCGATTTCCAGGTTGGGATCGTCCAGCCGGGTTTTGTAATGATCGATATCCTCAAACACCAGCGCTGGCCCCCGGTGTTGCATCAGCTCGGGCTTGAGCGAGGCGGAGGGCTTGAGTACGGCCCCATTTTCGGCCAAATTTCCCTTTACCACTACAAGCCCGGTGAGTTCTTTTACGGGTTTTTCCAGGCTACCAATCACCTCCGGGTCAAAGCACTCAGCCGACGAGCAGTTTTCCCCTACGGTTTTACCGTTGGCGGTGATGACGTCGGCGTGAATTTTGGAAAGCATTTCTTTGATCACCACCGGCAAGCCACCGGCGTAGTAAAAGTCTTCCATGAAGTAGCCACCTGAGGGTTGTAGGTTGGCTAGCAAAGGTACGTCGGCCGAGAGATGGTCGAAGTCTTCCAGTTTCAGATCCACCCCGATCCGGCCGGCAATGGCCAGCAGGTGAATTACGAAGTTGGTGGAGCCTCCGATTGCGGCGTTAATCTTGATGGCATTCTCAAAAGCCTCCCTGGTCAGAATCTGCGACATGCGCAGGTCTTCTTTTACCATCTCCACAATACGACGCCCCGAAAGATGCGCGTTGACCTTACGGCGCGAGTCAACGGCCGGAATGGCGGCATTCTCGGGCAATGTCAGACCCAGTGACTCCACCATACAAGCCATGGTAGAGGCAGTACCCATCACAGCGCAGTGGCCGGCACTGCGGCACATGCAGGCCTCGGAGGTGGTGAACTCCTCCTGGGTCATTTGCCCCTGCCGGTACGCCTCGCTGAACCGCCACACGTCGCTGGTGCCGATGCTTTTGCCCCGGTATCGGCCCGTCAGCATAGGCCCACCCGAAACCACGATAGTAGGAATATCTACACTGCACGCCCCCATTACCAGCGAAGGGGTAGTTTTGTCGCAGCCACAAAGAAGCACAACCCCGTCGATGGGGTTGGCCCGGATTGATTCTTCCACGTCCATACTGGCCAGGTTGCGGTAGAGCATGGCCGTGGGCTTGATGAGGGTTTCGCCCAGCGACATCACCGGAAATTCGAGCGGGAACCCGCCCATTTCGTAAACGCCGCGTTTGACGCGCTCGGCAATGCCGCGCAGATGGGCATTGCACGGCGCCAGTTCCGAAAAGGGGTTGCAGATGCCGATCACCGGGCGGCCGTCGAACAGATGCGCCGGCAGGAAGAGGATCTGGCGAAGCAGCGCGAGGAGAACGCCAAGGCGGTTCGCTCGCTG
>CATMVR010000025.1 GCA_950075905.1 uncultured Persicitalea sp.
ATGCGACCGATGGAGTTCCGGGCGCTCAGTTCGATTAGCCGGAGCTGCTGATTTTGCTTTGACACAAACAGGATCTGCTCATTCGGCCGTTCTATTAGCTGACAGGCCTCATCTAAGTTCCTCCGGTTGCCAAAGTGCCGAAACCACTCGTTTTGTCCTGATTCAGCCTGCATGGAGACTATAAATGCATCCTCGCTTTCGTCTCCAAACAAGTCTACGTACCGACGCCCAAAAAGCAAAACAGCTCCGTTACTCCTTTGGTACAGCCCATGCCACCGAACCTGGTTCAAGTCATTTTGCCAGAGTGTTTTTCCCAGGCTATCAAA
Source organism: uncultured Persicitalea sp. (assembly GCA_950075905.1). GTDB lineage: Bacteria > Bacteroidota > Bacteroidia > Cytophagales > Spirosomataceae > CATMVR01. The sequence goes on from CATMVR010000025.1 coordinate 327, forward strand.
AGCCACCGAGGTGCCATCAAAGGCCAGTAGTACGAGTTTACTGTCAGTTGTGAGCAAGCTACTTTTTGATGTACTGCTTTTGTGGAATCGTTTATTCCAATGCATTTTTCCCGAAAGATTCAGACAGCGTATTTCAAGGATAGTATCTTCTTCAATAGCTACACACAGCCGGTTTTTATCCACAAAAGACATCGAACGAACCAGCCCCTTTCCCAGATCTATCACCTTTACCAGGTCACCCTGCCGGGGGTTTATTTCCCAGATTTTGGCCCGGCCTTCCAAGGTACCACCCACAAGGGTATGATGCTTATTGGTAGTTAGGGAGTATCCTGCCCCCCGGCTCAGTAAATGATTGTACGTACGGGTCCAGCGAAGGGTACCCGAGGAGTCGGTATGGAGCAGTACCATACTGGTTTGGAAAGCACTCACATACTGCTCACCAATAATCAGGTGGCCCGTCGGGGAAGTGATTGTGGCGTTGGCCTTCCAGAGTGAGAGAAAGGGAGCCAGGGCGCGGGCCGGGGGTAGGCCGGGCTGGGCAGAAGCACAGCAAAACAAGCCTGCAAGTAGCTCTATAAAAAAGGCTCTTATCATGACGGTACAGTTAGTAGCCCCACCCGGTGAATATATGGTAGGGTGGGGCAGAAAATCTATTTGGATTCAATGACGAGCACAATCGGAACTATATCGCCCTGGGTTGGCGTAGCTTCCACTTCCATTTTATTGGGCGAGTAGGTCACGTGGTCCTTGGCCAACCGGCTACCGAGGGCAATCTGCACCCGCTGGAGCATGGGGCCCGAGCTAGACTGTATTTTTTTAAGGACGCTCTGTAATTCAGATTTGATGGGATTCAGGCCGTACAGGATACAGAGGTAGTCAGTGCCCGTCTCTTCAATGATCAGGGCTGATTCGGAGCCGGGAATTACAATCCGGGCATTAGGCCCCGCCAGGTCGCTCTCTCCCAAACCAAACACTTGTTCGTTGTAGGTGATATCGCGTGGCCAATGAATATTAATTTCATTTTTGTCATTGATGCTAAACACACAGATACGCTCATTCTGATTTGTATTTTCGACAAACAGCTGAAACTGCTGTCCTACTTTCCAGTTCTTCCGGTTCAGCTCGTATTGTCCTCCTGATAGGTGCCGGGGAGTTTCACTAACAATACTCAAGCCCGTAGAGGTAGGTGTGATACTTTTGAATTCAAACTTCCCCCCCAGAGTTTTGGTGGTGGTAGTAGTACCATCCATGGGCTGTTCGGGGTAAAGTTGCATCACAAAGCCACCATAGGCGTGAGTCATAAAGTCGGTGTAGTGCATCCAGAAAAAGCCATCTTCGCACCATTCGGGTCCGTAGCTATTTGCTAGCTTGAAGGCCTGTTTATTATCATCATAACCAATTATGGTTACGGCGTGGCCAGTATCTTCCAATTTCGCACTTTTCGGCACATAGTAAGGATTGGAACGGGGTAGGGTACGGAAGCTGGCATTAAAAGGGATACCTACCACTACGGGTCGTTTCTCAAAGAGATGTTTTTTGATGTCAAAAAGTAAATTCCCATCGTCTCTTTTGGTATCGATATTGAACACTAACTGCACTTCCTTCACTCTGGTTAGTCCCTCTTTACTTTTCATGAATTTGGTTACTCGCGGGTCAGTGCACTGGATACCATCAAAAACCCGGTAGGGAATGCCGCCCTTTTCTTTGAGAAAATTTGCAATCACCTCCAGTCCCAAACCCTGACTGCAATTTTGGTTACTGACATTGGCAAAGGCATGGATGGGCGACAGCGCAAAGTTCTGCAGGTTGGTGCTGGAGTTGGTACTATTGGTTGCAGCGGCCCGCTGCGTACCGATGGCGTACACAGTAGTAGAAAAAGCCAGGCAAGTCAAATCAGTTTTATCCTGCCGGAGTATAGTGGGCACATTTCTGGTAAGATCTACCTTAAATGGCAGCGTGATAATGCTCTTGGATCCATCGGTAGTAGGAGCCTTGGGCAGTTTGCTGAATTGTACCGGGTCAAATTTGAGCCCCTGAGCGAAAAGGGCCGGGGAGCACAGAAGCAGTAGAAAGGCGTAGACAAGGGTCGTTTTCATAGAAATAGATGGTTGCTTTAAGTAGAATTCGTAGAAACCGGCCCGGTATCACCAATTTTTAGAGAAAATTTTCAAAATTTCTGAAAGACCGAGTAGGGGGTTGGTCTCTCTCTGCCTAAATATACCTGGATCAATACGTTATCTGGATAAAATTTCTCAAATACTTATCGAGTGGAGGGGTTTGTTAGGGTAGGTTAGGGTAAATTTGTTTTTTTAGTTATTTTTAGTGATATAGAGTGATGATATACGAATAGTTAGTGTGGTAGGGTAGTTGGTATCACTCAATTATATAACACAAAAAATATTAATTGAAAACTCTCTATAAAAACCTACCATACTATGTTTACAAAGGATTGCCAAAAATACAATGATGATGAGCTATTTTATTATGAATTGAAATTTAAAGGTACCGATGCTTGGACTTGCCTGTATAGATGTGCAAAGTCATTTCTTAAAAAATCAGACAACCTTCTTTCATATAGCCCTTATCTTGAAGAAAAAGATATTTTGCAAGAGGCACAAATAAAATTATTTTTAAAACTGGTAGATGAAAGATATTTTGAGTTTATAGATAGAAAATATACCTTTTGCACTATACTACGTAGAATGTATATCAGCCTTTGTATCGATGTGTATAGGAGAGATAAAAAGTTTTTTTCAACAACGGACCTAAGTGAAGCGGAGGCGATGAAAAAAGATATGCCCGATTTGTTGGATATTATTATTAATAAAGAAAAGCTAAATAAAATCGAGAATATACTTAATACATTACTAAATGAAAAACAAAGATTGGCTTGGAAACTTGTTATTGAGGAATATAAATCACATAGTGAGGCAGCAGAAGAAATGAACACATCACAAAGCAGAATAGCCAATTTGATTTATTCAGTCAGAGAAATAATTCGTAATAATTTAAGATAATATTCAAATGTTAGAAATCAAGGAGGAGGAGTTATTTCAAATAATTGAAAACCTCAATAGGCATACATCAGAAGCTGAATACGAAGAATTCCAGGCTCGTCGAGAAAATGACCCAGATTGGGATTCAAAAGTAAGAGAAGTTGAAGAAATGCAATCAATGCATCGTTATATAGAAGCGCGAAGTTTTTTAAAGAAAATATGGGATCAAGAAAATGAATCTGTACCTGCTCCTATATCCGTAAGTGACAGGCTAGAAGAGGTTTCGAATCAAAAAAATGAACCCAGAATCATCCCCATCGGGCAACGCCCAGGTACCTGGCTTATGGCAGCCTCTATTGCTGCTTTATTAGCCATTGGTGGAAGATACCTATATTTGGAATATTCGAAACAAACAGACATTGGACAAGAAACAGGACAAAATAAAGTACTCCCCAAAGACTCAACTCAACCTAATTCAGAGTCTCAAACCGATCCCAGTGCAGAATTTATGGCCAATACGCTCATTGCCGAGGATTTAGAATTGAATAACATCCCAACATCATTGGAAGCTGAAGCTCAGGCCATAGCCATTGATATAAACCGCAAAAAAGGAATTGCAACACTGGAAAAACTAGCCCCACCTTCACCAGCCCCGGACAATAAAAAACCGGGTGAAATTCTTTTGGGGAGTAGCCCGGATGAGATCGCTAAAAAATCAGGATTGTCTTCCAGAGAGGAAGCATATAGAAAACTGCTCCTGGGGGTGGGGTACCTGAAGGAAGAAAAACCTCAGGAGGCGTTGAAGGTACTCAATCAGGTGAAGGAGGCCTCTCTGGTGCAGGAGGTAGCCTGGTATAAAGCTTTGGCCCTGATAAAAACCGGTAAAATGGAAGAGGCCCGCGTCGAATTGGAAAAGATTACAGACAGTCGCTATTTTGCTGATGCCCAGGAATTACTCTCCAATCTGCCCCAATAGACTGGTTTTCAGTTACTCCCATATCATTTCTCACAGTAAGGGAGTTTCCACATACACTTCATCATAAAAAATAGTACCCTTTTTTGTGATGTTTGCCCCATCTCTGCGAATACAGGATAGAGACAGGCATCTTTCGTGTTCACTCGATAAGTATTGGGAGTTTGCGAAAGATGCTGTGTCTGAATGTTTTATTTTAGGCAAATCATTCATCCCGTTCTCCTATGCAGACGAACATTACCCCTTTTCAAAGAGAAAACCTGACAAAAGCCCTCGGTTTATTTATTGAGGCGGTTCGGGACTATATTGTAGTTATTCTTACCCGGCAATTTGGGAAGGATAACTGGGCCCGTCGCTATAAGGAAACCATCGATCCTGATAAGTTGGCTCATTTCGAGAGGGATCGGGTAGGTGGGTACGACCCCAGGGACTTAATCGATTACCCCAATCTGGCCCAATTCTGCTTTAAGTACCGGGATTTGCTCCGCCCCGATTTTGGAAAAAAAGCCAATGCGTGGAACATCCATTTCTGGAAAATCTATGAAGCGCGTAACCAAATCAATCATTATCAGTCAAGTATTTCCAAAGACTTACTTGCAGAATTTTGGATTCGGACCAGAGAGTTTGCCAAGGGGATGAAAAATGAAGAATTGTACACTATCCTTTTCGAACTGGAAAACGCCGTGCCTCCGGCTGAGACTAACAACGGAGAAGCATCCAACGCAGACCGTGCTGAATCACAATCAACCGCCCGGCACATTCCGGTGATACCGGTACCGAATGCCCGTTATTTTTTGCCCATCCTCATTCGGGGAAAAAAGGCTCACGTAGTCCATCTATGTAAGGAAGGGGAAACCAGCAATGCGTTTATCCGGACGGTTATATATGAACAGAATTCGGAGAAAGTCCACTTGTTTAGTTTAATCGAAGGGGCTTTTCAGGGAAGAACCACCGCGGATAGACACGGAAAATGCTTCATAGATTCCCTTACCATTGAGAATACGGATCTGGTTGTTTACCTTGAAATAGGGGAAAACAATTTGGAGGTTTTGTCATCCGAAATTCCCGAAAACCTGTCCGTAGATAGGGACGCAAGAGTCAATGGGGAGATGGTGCTTACTTCGGTAAATTCCAGCTTTGAAAGGGTGATTTTTAAGCTTCAAATTCAAGGAATTGCCTATGTTGGAGTGGTAAAAACCCGGTTTGCTCCACCAGATCAGATCGTGGACATAGCGCTGGATTTTGGTTCGGAGGCCAGTCAGGTAGTGGTACACCACCGGGAGGTGAGGGAGAAACTGAATCGGGTGGAGTTATTAAAAAACATGAAGGAAAAGTTTTTTCCTAGTCTGGAAGGGGAGTTACACCAGCAGGATTCTGATCCGGAGTTATTTCGATCCCAGGTTTTTGTATTGAAAGAGGGGGTAGTTATGGATCATGCCGGTTTACCAAATCAGCACAATGGCGATGACCTGATCAGAACGCTGACCCGGAAAGACGATATCCAAAAATTAAAAAAGACCCACGCCCTGATTCCCAACTCCAAGCTGGCCCACCTGGGAGTGTATAATTTCATGATCCGCTACAAAGACAGGAATTCCAATCCCTACGGAGTAGAAGAAAGTAAATTCGGCAGCGTCGTACAGGATATTCAGCAAACGGTTATTGCGCACTTTCTGCATACTTTGTTGCACTCCATCCATGCCCAGAAAAACGAGAATAAATTACGATACATCCATATCCGGTTTCTGGTACCTAACATCCTGGAACAAGCCCGGCTTACCCGTCTGATCAACCAAACCTACGAGTTCTTTGATTCGCCCTCCGTGAAGGAAAGGTACCACATTGGTGGGGTGGAAGTAAGTACACTTTCTGAAAGTGATGCCTCGTTTTTAGGGTACTGGGAACGGGCCGGCATACCCCAAAAAAATGCTAATTACCTTATTGTAGACGTAGGCAAGGGTACCACCGACTACTCCCTGATTAAAAGCAACCGGGATTTTGATCTCAGTTCGGAATACCGGGACGGCTTCATTGGGGCTGGCAATGTGCTTACCTACGCCTTTATAGATACCATCTTTACGGCTTTTCTGGGCGGGTGGGAAACTACCTGGGAAGAGCGCCGGAAATTGCTGAAAATCATTGCCTCGGCCCAAACTGATATGGTGGAAAAATATCGGTTTTTAGAAATCGTCGAACGGATCAAACGTGACTACAAAGGCGAAGTGCCTGCCTATGCCCCGCTGGGCGAACTGATTTCTGAGCAACTCAAAGAAGACATCAAGAAAAGACTATCAGAAGAGATAGCCTTGTCGTCTCTATTGAAGGATATCACCAATGCTCTGGAAAACATCATTATATCCCAGCCGGGTATTCGGGACGAATTTGGATTTATCAACAATGCCGTGCAAAAGATTGTCCAGAAATTAAAAGCCCAATTGTTGGTTTCGGATCTGGAAACGGTGGGAGATGATTTCGAAAAACTGCACAAAATAGTGCTTACCGGGCGGGGTTTTCTCTTCAAAAAGCTGGTGGACGAGATGCGGAAAGAACTGGGAAGCAACCGCCGCGAAGAGGATCGGGTCGTGATTCAGGAGACACCGTCCGAAGGCCCCAATCAGCTCAAAAAGATTTGCCTGAATGGGGCCTTCAGCGGGCGCATCATTAACTATGACTCCAATGTGGTAGGCATCCCCAGCCTGCACTCCATCATGAAAACCCGGGTTGGACCGAGCCTCGTAACCAAAAGAACCATTCAAAAGGGTGCCGGTGATCGAACCCCGCACGTGCGGACGGATACTTTGGCCGAAAAGCTTCATACCTGGTTGAAAAACGATACGTATTACGACGAACCGGAACCGGAAAAAGAACCCGAAAAAGAGGATACTACCGTCCAGGGAACCCTCCCCCCTCTGCTGCAATTCCTGACCCAGGGAGCCCGCTTTGATGAATTGTTCAATAAGAATATCCACACAGTGCACGTCAGCGGGGTAAAGTACAAGTGCGATGCCTTGCGCCCCAATGAGGCAATAGACCTCCTGTTCGACGGGGAGGAGTTCTGGCTTCGCACCGATAATGGACTGGTGGCGCTCAACTACCCGCTCGGGTTTCTGGAAGATGATCCTATGGTGTGGCAGACGCTCTTTCCGTTTTTTGATGCCGTCACCGATACCCACACGCCCATTGATAGCTCCATGGCCGACAGCGATCACGAAATTTAACCCACACCACCAATGAAAAAGAATATCATTTTCGCTTCGTTAACCGCCCTATTTGCCCTGGGAGGGCTGATTTGCTTTCTTTTGAGCAAACAGGAAGCGAACCAACCGGCGGTTCATCCTCCTATCGTCAATCCCCAACATCCGATTCTGGTGCGTAGCCCGGAGGGCGATTCGGCCTGGCTTTGTCTGCCGAGATCAACGGCCAGGTTGCTTACCCTGAAAACAGGAAAGAATGCGCTGCTGGATGGCACTACGGGAGAAGTATGGGTAGCTTTTAAAACGGATACCATATCAGGCATCAAGGTGCCCTCCGTGGAACACCGCTGGAAACGCCGCCTGGCCCACTTGCTAGCCGACCCGATCCAGGCGGATTCTACGGTACAGTGGCAGGAAGCACGTGCCAAACTCCTGCACTTCACCGCCAACGAGCGCGATAGCCTGGATACCAAAAATATCAGTGCGGATGAACTGCTCTTTCATCGGTTTTTGACCAGAATCACCTCGCTGCAAAACCGGCAACGAACTACCTACCTCCTCGACCGGCAACTGTACAGCGACCAGGTAGCTACCGTGTCTATGGAGAATAAGGCAAAGCTGCAATTGGCCATCGGCCCTATTGGAGTTGCGAGTTTCCCCGGTTGGATGGATGGGGCGGTAGGGTGCTGGCTGCTGGCCGCGGCGCTGGGAGTAGCCGGTTGGTTGCGACGGGAGCAGAAACCTCATCAACTTGAAAACGAAGGGAATGTACCAATACTAGCTGAATCGGAAACGCCGCTACCCTCCCCAGCCCATGCGACTATTTCGAACGAGGTAGCCGAACCAGTAAACTCTTCTTTCCTGGTACCGAACGAGGAACTAGCCCTGATCCAGCTGTACGTCCACCAATTCTACAAGCGGTACGGGACGCTGTTTGAAGAACTGCAACAGGAATCGTTGCCCCTGGCGATTGGTACCCGAGAGCGGGTGCTACAGCAACTCATCGAAATGGCCCTGCACGCCCACACCTTTGCCTACTATGGCATTATGGATAAGTTATCGGCGCTGGATCAGAGCCCCAATGCCCAACTTCTGTTGGAAAACAGAAAGCTGGAAGGTCTGCCTGACCCGCCTATCCGGGTATTTTCTCCCCGTCCCTACGAAACCGATACCAAGTACCGGGCCCTGTACGATCTGGTGAAAGACCTTCCCCTCCGCGAACTCGACGTGCTGCTGGAAGATCAGGTGTATATCCCCCCGGATTTTTTTGCTTTGAAGAAGAGTTAACTAATTAAATATCAATAAACAATAAACTACTATGAAACCTCTTACCATACTATTTCTCCTTTTGTGGACTACCTCCATCGCTCAGGACAAGAGGCTGGGAAACGCCAAGCTCCCGGTGGGTACGGAGCGGCGGGCGGCGGTGATTTTTGCCAACCAGGATTATGAAGCAAATAGCTATGACCTGACTAAAACATACAATGACGCAGACGACATGAAAACTACCCTAGAAGGCATGGGGTTTGATATAATATCCTTTAAAAAGGATATGACAAGGACTGACTTTTATAGGGAAATACAGTCTTTAACCAAAAAGCTTCAAGAATTTCAAGTCGTTTTCTTTTATTATTCTGGCCATGGTGTTGAATATCAGGGAGAAAACTATCTTATTCCTACTGATATTCCAAGAATCCAATTTTTCGAAGATATAAAAGCTCATGGCTTTCCACTTAGTAATGTTTATCAAGCATTTGAAGTAGCAGCTTTAAAAACCAGTATACTTATATTAGATGCATGTCGTTCGCTACCGATTGGTAAGGGGAGCTTACCCGCAGGAATGAGTGTACCACGAAACAGTCCAGCAGGAACTTTCACTTTTTACGCAACACGCTCTGGTGAAATTGCATTGGAAAACTATACTGGCCGAAATAGTTACCTCACACAGGAACTACTTAAATATTTGCCTAGTCCAGAATCCACGTTAAACCAAATTTATTATCAAACAAGACAAGGAGTAAGAAAAGCCACAAATGAAAGGCAGGTACCGGGAATATCCAACGAGTTAGATGGTGAGTTCCTATTCCTTGAAAAGATAGCTATGAATACTGAGATAGACATAAGTAATACTACTTTAGAAATTCTTACTGTTGCAAAGAAAGGGGAGGAACTTTATAACCAAAAGAAATATGAGGAGGCACTACCCTTCATAACTCGTGCTGCTGAACAGGGCGATGCTGAATCGCAAACAATTTTAGGGATTATGTACTGGGAAGCCAAAGGTGTTGCCAAAGATATTAACAAATCAATGTTTTGGAACAGAAAGGCAGCTAATCAGGGATACTCTGATGGCGAACATAATATGGGGGTATATTATCAATTTGGCGAGGGTGTACCCAAAAACAATAAAACAGCTTTGGAGTGGTATCTGAAAGCTGCAGAAAAAGGTCATGGATTAAGTAACTATCGTATAGGGGAAATGTATGAGTTAGGCCAAGGGGTCATTAAAAGTAAGATCATTGCTATCAAATATTACCGTTTTGCAGCCCAGCAAGAAAACAAACAGGCAAAAATAGCCCTAACCCGCCTCAAAAAAACCTGGTGATGTTTTCCTATTTTCTACGAATAGAATATAGAATCATTTCATTCTTTCACGCTACTGCCCCATGAACAAACAAACCCTGTTTAGCCTCGGAAAAATCGGCCTTAGGGTGCTGGGTGCTCTCCTGGTATTTACTTTCCTGAGTCTGCCTGTGTTCCTGGCGGTGTGCTTGTTCGTAGTGCTTCGGATGGCTTTCCGGGATTTTACGGTGGAGCAGGGTACCCTACGGGAACAGAAGAGCCGCCTGGCCACGCAGCGGGTGTGGCACTACCTGAGCATTGGGGTGGTGGGATTTGCAGCTACCATTACGCTCTACCACTACTACGCCGCCCCGGCGCGCATTTTCAAAAATGCCGATCACCATGTCATGGGGCATCTGGGGTACGAGTTTGGTCGCTCGTTTACGCTCGTCAACGAAGCAAAACCGTTGCTTCCGTTGGGGGATCAAAAGCTGGGACAACTGGAAATCAAGGCAGCACCAAACGAAACCGCTTTTACCATAGAGGGTAATCGCTTTTTTGAACCCATATACAGCAGCCATGGGGATCGCTACACCCTGGCTTCCCCGGCCGTCGAAAAAGCCTTCGACAGTACCCTTACCGTGGCATTCGGCCGGGGGCGACGCGTGACGTTGTGGGTGCATCAGGCAAATTCCAAGGCCGTCAGCTACCGGTATCAATATAGTGAGGGCGATACCAACTACCTACCCCTCCAAATTAACCTTTCCCGCATAATCCGCACGGGCATTTCCCTGCGCGACCTCCTGAGCCTCAACCCCGATCCCGCGCCGGGTTTTGGAGAAGTACTTGCCCTGCTGAAAGGTACCTACCTGCTCCGGCAGGAGTACCTTGTAGAAGGTAACGAAGAAAACAACCTTTCCCCGCTTCGCCTGTTCCCTTCCCAATCTCTGGCCGATTCCGCGGTTTCCGTTACCATGGATGGCGAACCCATCCGCTTGGATCGGCAGTATGCCTTTGCCCTACCTCTGGAACCGGGACAGTCGTTTTATACCGGTCTGCGCACCAAACGCACCAAAACCTACTTCCTCCGGCATGAGGGCGAGCGGGCCGCGCTGTACCTGGGTTTTCCCGGGCGGCACTACCTGCGCAGTTCCGATTCTTCCGGCGAAACTCTTTTTATCACTTCCTCCGGTGAGCAAGTGACCAACACCACGCTCACGAGCGGACTGCTGTTCGACGGACCAAAGCGGGCCGATAATCGGCATCATCTCACGGCTAACCTAGGCTACCTGACGGGCCCTACCACCCAGAAAATGCGCTTCCGGGTGGTGAACGAAGTGCCAACGAAGAATCTGGACCTCGAAACGGCCCAAACCATACAGGCGGGCGATACCCTTCGGCTGGCCACCAACGGAGTCTCAGCCCAATCCGGGCACGATGTCCGCTGGCTCATGACCATCACCGACCTGAAAGCGACCAACGGCCTACCTTTATGGGCCTTACTGGGCTTTGTGTTTGGGTTCACGGTGTTGGCTTTGTTGTCCGTGGCTCTTACCCCGCTGGAGCACATCCGTAATTCATTCAAGGTCGAGGTCGCCGCCTACATTGTGTTGTTGTCATTCCTGGTGGTCAGAACCGTACTCCTCTGGCGGGCGGCCACCTTTGTGCCCGTGGAGGATATCACGCCCACCGAATACGATACCTTGCGGAACTTAGGCGCCTACTTTCGCTATCAGATCTATTTTACTGTCGGTTTTTTTACCCTGATTTTGGGGTACAAAATCGTAGTATTCCACCTGCCCGGGATCTCTCCCAAAATTCCCGACTGGAAGTGGGCAAAGACTCCCTGGCTACCCTGGTTGGCTTTCCTGTTGTCCGCTCTGGTGGGTCTCAAAGGGGTGGGTGGTTTGGAGCGGGTGGTCAGCGTATTGGTACCTGTGGGTACCTACTTCCTCATTGATTACCTGTTTCAGCGCCGGGCCGCCCGGCAATACGGCTACCCGGTCAAGTCGCCCGAGTACCGCTTTGTGAGCAAACTCAACTGGCTGGCGGCAATGGGGGCCTTCGCCCTGGGCGATGCCGGATTTGCCATCGTCTTTTTGGTATTTACGCTGCTGTACTGGTACCTCCGCAAGGAAACCTTTCCCGATCATCGCCTCAAAAGCTTTTTGCCCGGAAATAAAGTACTGCGGGAGCTTTCGCACTACCGGCTCATTCTGGTACCGATTGCATTACTGGCCTTCATTGGACTGTCACCCCAAATTCTATCCTTTGTTTTTCGCCACTTGTTGCTTTCGGTATCGCTTGGACTGCTGCTCCTGGGGCTGCTGGTTTGGCGCGAATCGTATTTACCCCGATGGATAAGGGCTAGTCTCGTTGTAGGATGCGTAATAAGCATCGGACTGGCTTATTTTTTCCAACCAAAGCTAGAAGAGATTGCCCAATCCAAGAACCGGATGCTCTACCGGGCCGAGGTTCGTTACCGGAGCGCGGATGACATCATCGCCGCCGAACAGTTTAACGTGGGCAACGACCGCCGCCTGCTCAATGCCGCTCAGAACCAATGGTTTATCAACTATTACTTCGATAAGGGCGAATTTAACCTGTACCGCTATTTCAAACTCGTCCCGCATTTTCAGCAGGGCTCCTCCTACCTTACCCAGATTTCCGACCTGGTTTCGGTGCGCTACGTAATTGCGGAGCATTCCGAATGGGTGCTTATTGGGCTGATTTTCCTGCTGGGAGGATTGGTTTTCCTAAGCACCCGCAACCAGATGTCCTTCCACTCGGCTACCCGATTTCGCGCTCAACTGCTCTGTTTCCTGTTCGCGCTCTCCTTCACCATCTGGCTCACGGCCTCCGATCGCATGGTGTTCGTCGGGCAGGATTTTCCCTTTCTCAGCATGAACAGCAAACTGACTTTGCTGGTGGGTTTTGGCATCCTGCTCCTGGTTGTGCTCACGGGCTACGGAAAGCCCTCCGTTGCGGAAGCCAATGTCCGCCACCCCGTGTTCGAGGTCAACGGTTCCCGACAGTTCCTGTACCGGTCCATTGTGTTGGTGGTGCTGTTTGCGGCGGTATCCGTCTTTCTGACCAACCGCAACGTCAAAAATTTTGACCTGAACCGTACCGTAGCGCGTTTGGAGCTAACTTTTGAAGGTCTCAATGTTGAATTTGAACTCTATCAAAGGGAGGTATCGCAGGGGCAGAAGCCCACGTCCAAAGTTTCCCCTACCGATCTGGTGAGCGGTTTTGATAGCTATCTCCAAAATGAAGCACCGGATTTTTTCAAGGGCAAAGTCTTCGAGCGAAGTGCCTATGATGCCTTCCGCACCCGCTATGTCCAGCTCAACAGTCCCGGCAACTTGGTGCATTTGCGTAAAAATCAAGAAGGATTGTTTGAATTTGCCATCAACAGTTTTTTCTACAACGTCAATAGCCCCGACGTGTACCGGGAGGCCTGGAAAGGCCATCTTACCTCGGCCTCGGTCCACAAAACCTTATCGGTAAGTAGCTTGTCGAACGAAGCCCGGGCTTTCACCCTCGACACGAACAAAGCCATCGCCGACCTGAATCCGGCGCTGGCCGCCAAAAATTTGCTTGCCGCCAACGATAATTTCAACATTCACCTCAGTCTGGTGCCAGCCAGCTGGACCAAAGACTCGCTTCCCGTGCTGCTGCTAGGCCGCACGCAGGGAGAGGAACTGAAAACAAGGAGTGCTTTCCTGATTAAAAATGGCACCGAACAGCTATCCTCCACCCAAATCCGGCATGCCGTAGCCCTGCGGCCCAATGACATTCTGCACGTGCAGCCGCTCGTCGGGCAGGGTAAAAAGCCCCGGGTCGTTTCGCTGAAACTCTCCCAAAAATCGGAGGTGTATCTGGCCAAAAACAGCTGGATCAACGGCAGTCCCCGGCATTACTACCCGCTGGGAGAACGCTCCCTGTGGAGCTACTATTTCACGAATCTAGTCAAAAGCAGCTACGATGCCCGGCCTGAATTCTGGACTAAGAATGTGGAAACTACCCTCGACCCGGTCTTGAACCGGCAAATTTATGGGCGCGTTGAAAAGTATTTTAATCCCGGAACAAACGGAAACTATAAGCGTGGTTTCAGCCTGGTAGTGCTCGATAGTGAGGGCAAAATCAGAGCTTTGAGCGACTATAAAACCGATCCCGGCCTTCGTCTGGATCCTAACAAGATGAACGATTACAGGGATATTCTGGAAGAGCTTTACCTGGATCCTTCCTCCCGAAATGAACGACAATTGTTTGGCAATCGCTGTCTGATCCGGATGCCGAGTGGCCCGGCTTCTACTTTCAAGCCGGTTTTGTACGGTGCCATTACCTCGCAGTATGATTTGGGCTGGTCGAATCTCACCTACGGCGGCATCGGGAATTACCCTCGCCAGCCCTCCAAAAAAGATTGGTTGATTACGCACTTCGGCGGACGGAAAATGAAGCTTATTCTGGGCGGGGACAATCTGGCCGAACACGACAACCTGTACTACCTGAGCCGTTCCACCAACTCGTACAACAGCATGATGGTGTACCTGGGCTCCCTCACGCCGGGGCAAATAGCAACCGTCCAGCAGGGGTTCCGCAACCGGCAATCCTCAGGCTACTTGGTACCGGGCGCCAATCCCTCCCGGCCTGAATTCAATTTTCCGCTTGTCAAGTACCAGGATCAGGTCTACCGGATTGATAAAATGCCGGACTGGGACGAAAAGTCCTCCCTGCTGGCCCGCGGCCTGGCCGAAAACTTCAAGCTACCCCTGAGCGATAATGCCGAACGTGACGTGCAGGCGGCCCATAACCGCAACCTGGCCAGGGGACTAGATGATCAGCTCTTCAATTCATCCCGCAGCTCTTACAAGCTATGGAGCTTCCCGGAAGCCTCCCACCTTTTTCTGATTGATCGCAAGGAAAATATGCAGAATGCCATTCCCCAGATTGCCATGGGTGCGTACCCGATCACGTTGACGCCCCTGAAAATAGCGGAAATGACGGCTAGTCTGTTCAGCTTCAATGCCAATACCCACGCCACCGTTCTGACTCATCAGTCCACCCAAAAAGAGCCTTACTTTTCTGTAGGCAAAACCTGGGGACAGGATGCCCGACTTCTTTCATTTTATTCGAATAACCTCTTCAAAGCCATGAACCTGGCCGTTGAGGAAGGTACCGCCAAATTTATCAAGGGCATAAATGAGAACGGGCACTATCTGTATGCCAAAACCGGTACCATCAGTAGCGATCGCAGCGCCGGCAATTCTCGCGATAAAAACCTTCTGGTTGTTATTAGTCAAAATCAGTTGCATGACCGTTCTCTCACGGCAAATGAGCTGCGGGCCAATAATTTCTATGTACTTTACTTTTCGTTTTATAGCGATGCTTCGGAAGGGGGATGGAGTACTGAGGCTAGACAAACTGTCCGTGATTTGATCGGGTACGTTCAGAATTCTGGTGATTTTAAAAGTTTCATGAAAAAACAGAGGGATCAACTCATTGAAAACAATGAAAAAGGACAAACTCATATTACTGGTCATCATCCTGGCTCTTGGCACACTAGGACTTTTCCTTTTTTGGATAAGTAAGGACACCGTCTCGCCTGATTTTGAGCAGAAGGCAGTGGTAGCTGATTCGCTGGATACGGACCGTCAATTAATTGACATCAAGGTAGACTCCTTACTTAGTACGATTGAGAAGCTGCACAGGATGAACTCAGAAGTCTTTTCATATGAAGACAAAGAGTCTGAGCTTCTATTAAGCTGCCAGGAAAATCAGCGGGAGGCATTCAATCGCCTGTTTTTGAATGACACCAGTCTGGAAACTTTTGCCACCGTAAAAAATACCTCTCTCGAAATAGATACGGACAACTATAATTTCGTGCTACCGATTCGCAAAGAAGCGGGTGTAAGATATGTTACCATACCCATTGAAATTTTACAAAGTACACTTTTATCCACTAAATGAAATTTCATGCTATGAAAAATAATTGGAAACTTACCTTACAAACTAAAAAGCTACGCCAGAAGGGAAATTATTTCGAACAAACAACGTCGGATGCTTTGCAGGCAGTGCGCTGCATCTCGGGCAGCTATCGGTCTTTTGCCAAATCCTTTGGCGATCCGCAGGCTTATACACCTCCGACTTTTTCTGGTGCTCTTGATAAGGTATATCAGGACTTTCGCCAGGAGTACGCAAAAAAGAAATTGGATGATTTTAAAGGTACAAATGACTCTATTCTCAGTCGATTTGCACAGGTCCTTGTTTATCCAGATGGAAAATTAAGCAGCTTTTCCTTTGGGGGAAGCACTGTTACCCTATTACGGAATTGCATCCCTCGTGCAATTATTGAGAGAGAAACTACCTGTCAGGCAGGCGATCTGCTGGTCATCAACCTGGAAGGAGAATCTTCTACGGAAAAACTCATTAAAAATGGCGCTTTAAAAAGCATTGAAAACGATTTTCCCCTATTGATCTTTGAGATCGAAAAAGAAGAAAGCAAAGAAATAGTACCACCAAAAAAAGTTGAAGAAGCTCAAAGGGAGGAAGATAACCCTGGTATGAAAATTATACCTCCACTGGTCGAAGTGCCTGAAATTAACTCAATTCCTACAACGCCTGATGATTCCGGAATAAATACAGAAAAGAAGGAATCAGGCAAGAAAAAGCAATGGATTTGGTTGGCAACAATGATTATTCTAACAGGCCTAAGCGCATGGATTGCATACCCGTACGTCACAGATAAGCTGCCTAAATTGGGGATTTCTTCCATATCCCCACAGGATACAATTTCACAGGCAGGAGATGGAGATAATCAGGAAGAGAACTCGCCAGCAATAGATGCCTCTTTCCCTAAAACAGATAGCATTTTAAAAATTTATTACGCAAAAAATCCCCGGGAGCTACCACTGTTGGATGAAGCAATACAAACTCTGAAAAAGGAGCAGAACAACCAAACAAATGGCTCTTCTTCTACTTTACAAACAGATCTCCAGAAAGAGAGAACTGAGCTCGTAAATCAGATAAAGATTACCTACAATGAATACCTTAGGGGTGCTCAACTCGCTGTGGAAGAAGGAAAACTACCTGAGGCCAACAAGTTGTTAGCAAAAGCAGAACAATTTTTCAATAGTTCGTTAAAAAAGGGGCTAAATGACGATGCTGAAATTAAGTCAATCCGTGCAGATTTGATGAAACGAATCGGTAAGGTTGAAAGTTTAAAGAGAGAAGATCCTTTTGAGTTTTGATTGTAGCGGAAGGTTGTACCTCAAAATGAGGTGACACGATTCAGTATATAGTCTCATCAACAGCAGGATAAATTTGCCAATCCTCCTCAAAGCGAAATCCCTGTCTCCCTGCCAATCACTTCCAGCGCCGCCACCACTTCCTGATTGAGCGGAATCCCTTCCCGTAGCCGAACACCGTAGGCCTCGCGTTCGGGGTCGCCGGGAATCAGCACGGCCTCTTCTCCCGGCAGCGGGCGGGTGCTGCGCAGGGTGTTGATCCAGGCGTCTATGTCTTTTTTAAATTCGGTGGTGTCGCGAAAACTTTCGATATC
>CATMVR010000026.1 GCA_950075905.1 uncultured Persicitalea sp.
CTCGGCCAGCGCATTCGCGTCGATGGCGCGGACGTTCTCGGCGCCACACACCCGCTCGATCGCCTTCAGCCGGCGGCGCGTCGCGAGGTCGGCGTCGCGCTGGCGTACGATGTCGCCGGTCGGCATCTCCGCCAAGTTGACGAGCGCGCGCATGCCGGCGCGATAGGTCGCCGAGGCCTTGGGCGAGGACGACACGACGATATCGCAGCCGATCAGCGCGTCGGCCGCGCCGGCGTCGATGCGGACCTGGTTGATCGCCTCGGGCGTCGCGGCGATCCGCATGAACGACAGCACCGGTCCGAATTTCTGGGCGAAACCGGTGAAGTCCAGCACCGAGCTGCCCTTGCCTTCGAGATGGGCCGCCATGGCGATCAGCGCGCCGACCGTGACGACGCCGGTGCCGCCGACGCCGGTGACGAGCAGGTCATAGGGCCTGTCGAGCGTCGGCAGGACCGGCTCAGGCAAGGCCGCCGCCCGCCCGATGAAGTTCTCCGCGCTCGCCTGCCGCTTGCGGCGGGTCGCGCCCTCGACGGTCACGAAGCTCGGGCAGAAGCCGTCGAGGCAGGAGAAATCCTTGTTGCAGTTGGAGAGGTTGATCTGGCGCTTGCGGCCGAACGGCGTCTCCTTCGGCTCGACACTGAGGCAGTTCGACGCCACCGAGCAATCGCCGCAGCCCTCGCAGACGAGGTCGTTGATGACGGCGAAGCGCTGCGGGTCCTCCATCGTGCCGCGCTTGCGCCGGCGGCGCTTCTCGGTGGCGCAGGTCTGCTCGTAGATCAGGACCGAGACGCCCTTGATCTCGCGCAGCTCACGCTGGACGACATCGAGTTCGTGGCGGTGATGGATCGTTACGCCATGAGGCAGGCCGGCGGGCGCGAATTTCTCCGGCTGGTCCGAGACCAGCGCGATCCGCTCGACGCCCTCGGCACGCACCTCCTGCGCGATCGCGTGCACGCTGATCGGTCCGTCCACCGGCTGGCCGCCGGTCATGGCGACGGCGTCGTTGTAGAGGATCTTGTAGGTGATGTTGGCGCCCGACGAGATCGCAAAGCGCAGCGCCAGCACGCCGGAATGATTGTAGGTGCCGTCGCCCAGGTTCTGGAAGACGTGTGTCCGGTTCGAAAACGGCGCCTCGCCGATCCAGTTGGCCCCTTCGCCGCCCATGTGGGTAAAGGTCTCGGTGTTCCGGTCCATCCAGGTCACCATGTAATGACAGCCGATCCCGGCCGCCGCGCGGGACCCTTCAGGAACCTTGGTGGAAATATTGTGCGGACACCCGGAACAGAAATAGGGAATGCGCTCGACCATGGTGGCGATCATCGTATTGGCATCCACGTCCAAATCAGCCGGCGCGCCGGTGAGAAGATTGTGATCAACCTGGAAAACCCCGACGGGATGCAGCACAACTTACTGGTAATCAAACCGGGTACCTTGCAGAAAGTAGGCAAAGCCGCCGACGATATGCTGACCAATCCCAAAGCCGCGGAGCTTCAGTACGTGCCCCAGATTCCAGAGGTACTTTATGCGACCAAACTGGTGAGTACCGGCGAAACCATCTCGCTGGAAATTACAGTACCCAATACCCCCGGCGACTACCCCTTCGTATGTACCTTCCCCGGCCACTGGCGGGGCATGAACGGGATTTTGCGGGTTGTTAAATAATTTTGATTTAGTGATTGAGAGATTGAGAGAATAGTTGGTTTCTCTTTATTTATCATTCTAACATTCTATTATTCACTCATTCTATCATTCACTCATTCTATCATTGTCCAACATGAAAATAACTTTCAAGTCAAGCCTTTTGCTGGCTATACTGGTTTGCATCGGAGTTGCCTGTTCCAAAAGCAGTACCACTTCCTCTAACAAAAAAGCCATCAACGTACTGATGGTAGGCGGTGGGTCGTCGCACGACTTCAACCGCTGGTACAAACAGGAAGATAGTCAAACCCTCCAACAGGAGGGTCTGGCTACGGTAGAGTACACCGATGATCCGACCACTATCCTCGCCAAGCTGGCTGGCAAAGATGTACTGTACCTGGCCAATAATCAACCCATTAAAGACCCCGCCACCCGCAAGGCTATCTTTGATTTCGTGGATGCGGGCAAAGGACTGGTACTGGCGCACCCTGCCCTCTGGTACAACTGGGCCGACTGGCCGGAGTACAACCGGATGCTGGTGGGTGGCGGATCCAAGGGACACAACAAGTATGGCCCATTTGACGTGACTGTTACCAATCAGAAACACCCGATCATGAAGGGGGTACCCGCTACCTTCAATCTGAACGACGAGCTGTACTACTACAAGCAGGACCCAACTGGTACCCCCATTGAAGTACTTGCAACCGCCAAGGCTACCACCGCCCCCGACGTTTTTCCCAGCCTGTTTGTAGTCAATTATCCCAAAGGCCGGGTAGTCGGCGTAGCCCTGGGCCACGACGCCGCCTCCCACACCCTGGACGCCTACAAAACCATTTTAAGGAATTCGGTCAAGTGGGCGGCTCGAAGATAATTTTGAATGAGTGAATGAGTGAATAATTTTGAACAAGAAATATAATGATGTACAAGAACATACAAAATTATCTGAATTGGACTCCTACACTTAGTAACTCCGAAACTCCAACTCTCTTAATCATTCATTCTCTCAATCTCTAAATTATTCACTCAATCTCTCAATCACTAAATCACTCATTAAAAAAAATGCACAACCAACAAATCACTGTCGTTATCGTAGGTCTTGGATTTGGAAAGGAGTTTATTCCTATTTACCAGAGCCACCCCAATATCAAAGCCGTGGGTATCTGTACCCGGAGCCAGAAAACGCGCGACGAACTGACGGCCAAGTTCAACCTGGACCCCAATCTGGTGTTTGAAAATTTTGAAGATGTGCCCAAGCGCGACGACGTAGATGCCATCCATATCGTAACGCCCGTTCCGCTGCACGCCCAAATGACTCTGGCCTCCCTTAACGCCAACAAGCACACGGCCTGTACCATCCCGATGGCTATGACCAAAGAAGACTGCGAGGCTATTGTGGAAGCCAAGCGCCGCTCTGGCAAAGTATACATGATGATGGAAACGGCACTGTACACCCGCGAATTTCTCTACGGACTCAAAAAAGCCGAAGCTGGCGAACTCGGCCGCATTCAGTTTGTGCGCGGCTCCCATATTCAGGATATGAGCATGCCCGGCTGGGATGAGTACTGGAAGGGCTACCCACCGATGCTGAATGGTACCCACGCTATTTCGCCCCTGCTGCGTATCAACAACACCAAAGCGGAGTCAGTGGTGTGCCATGGTTCCGGGCGACTGTCAGAAGATCTGGCCAGCCGGTATGGTTCTCCCTTTGCCGTCGAAACGGCCACCTTTACCCTGAAAGATTCGGACGTAGTGGCCGAGGCTACCCGCTCGCTGTTTGACGTGGTGCGGCAGTACCGCGAAAGCTACGACGTGTACGGTACCAAAATGTCGTTTGAATGGGAGCAGTTGCAGGACGAAAGCCATGTGATCTTTACCGGCGGCGAAGACGCCGAGCGCATCGACGTACCCGATACCGACGAGCTACTCATCGAACCCATCAAGCACTTTACGAAGCGCGAAAAAATTGACGACCCCAACCACGTTTCCTTCCTCCAAGGGGCCGGGCACGGGGGCTCGCACCCACACCTGGTGCAGGAGTTTGTGGCGGCCATCGTCGAAGGCCGGGACTCGGCGGTGGACGCCGCCCTTGCTGCCAACTATACCTGCGCCGGCATCTGCGCCCACGAGTCGGCCATGAAAGGCGGCGTACGAGTAGCGGTACCTCTCTTTGAAGAAGAGGCTGTGGCCCAATAAAAATTTCGATTAGGATTAATTTATAGTGCTTAAACAGCCATGGACGGTGTTCATGGCTGTTTTTTAAAAAAAGGTTATTTAAATTTAGACAAACCGTTTACCTTATGCTCTTTGGTGCCAGCACTTTTATCTGGGCTTCGCCCTTTTCTACCCAAAACATTGACCTCTTCCACAAAGTCAAAAACATGGGCTATGATATTCTGGAAATAGCCGTGGAAGATTCTGCCCTGATTGACTGGAAAGTCATGAAAGACGTGGCCCGCGATTTGGATATCAAAATCACCATCAGCGGGGCTTTCGGGATGGAACGGGACATATCGAGCGTTGAACCACACTACCGCAAACTGGGCAGGGAGTACATTGAAGAATGTATCAAAATAGCCGCCGACATGGGTAGTCCGATCTTTGGCGGGCCGCTCTACTCCGCCGTGGGTAAAATCCGGCTGGTGTCGGATGAACAGAAAAAGCAGGAGCGTGCCTGGTGCGTGGATACCCTGGCAGAAGTGAGTCAGATTGCTGCCGACTCCGGTGTAGTGCTAGGTCTGGAACCTCTGAATCGATTCGAAACCGATATGGTCAATACCGTAGAACAGGCCATTTCTATGGTTGAGGAAGTAGGACACCCTCATTTGAAAATTGTGCTGGATACCTTTCATTCGAATATTGAAGAGAAAGACATACCGGCCTCCATTCGAAAAATAGGAAAAAACCGCCTCTGCCACGTGCAGGGCAACGAAAGTGATCGCGGTACCCCCGGAACCGGGCATCTGGAATGGGAGGGAATCCGCGATGCTCTGCGTGATATTGGCTACGATGGAGCCGTTGTGATCGAAACTTTTGGCCAGCCTTCCAAAGAACTCGCCCGCGCCGCCTGCATCTGGCGACCATTGGCCAATAGTGCTGATGAGTTGGCAAGTGAGGGGCTGGCTTTTTACAAACAATTATTCCGCTGATACCAACGCTGACAGCTTTAAAAAAACCTTTCCATGAAACTACTACTCTGCCTTTTCCTGCTTCTGTTTACGTCTCCCCTCTTCGCCCAGATCCCCGTGGATTTGAAGCAATTTGACAAAAAAAGTGGGGTGACAGCCCTTGTAAAAGGGAATGTTCTGGAAGTAGAATGGCCCGTAGGCAATCAGGAGTATGGGAAAGTAGCGGTAGATCTTCGCAAGGGACAGCCTCTTATCCAAAGTCTGGGCATTGGACCGAAAGAGCAACTCAAAACCATTGCCGAAAACCTCGATCCGGCCATTATCCTCACCATCGGTAAGCGCGATCTGATTTCACAAAACGGCTGGAACATCTTCTTTGACCGGACGGCCTACCTGCCGTATGAAACCCATAGCGTAACTATGAACAAAAGCAGTGCGCGGGTCGTTTCCTCCGGCTCCCATACCGAAATAGTAGTGGATGGAGCAGAAGGTGGGCGATTCAGGGGCTCCTACAATCTGACCCTCTACAACGGGAGTCCGTTGCTCAACGTAGCAGCGGTAATGAGTACTCCGGTTGATTCTACGGCGGTAATTTATGATGCCGGTCTGGTCAGCAAAAGTCAGCCCTGGGAGCGGCTATTTTGGTCTGATACCGAAAACTTTATCCGGAGTAGCGAAGTCTCGGCCACCGATTCAGCCCGGATCAAAGCAGTGAAGTACCGTACCATCATCGGACAGAGCCGCGAGGGCAGCCTGGCGCTTTTCCCGGCTCCGCACCAGTACTTCTACCCGCTGGACAACGCCTACAACCTCGAACACATCTGGTACGGTACTGGCTACCGCAATTTGATTTCAGGCTACGGTATCGGCATCCGGCACGATCTGCTCGGCGACCGCCGGTGGGTACCCTGGTTCAATGCCCCACCCAATACCCCACAGCGGTTCAATTTCTTCTGCCTGCTCAGCGGTGAAAAAGACAGAAAGGTACTCGAAAAGGTCAAAGCCTTCACCCACAGCGACACCTACGTACCTCTTCCCGGCCATTACACAATGGCCAGCCACTTCCATCAGGAGCACATTGATGATGTCCTCACCCGCAAGCCGCTACCCGATATGCCGGGCTTTGTGAAAGCGTTCAGGAACACGGGGGTCAATATTGTGCATCTGGGCGAATTTCACGGTCCGGGTAGTCCGCGTGGGCCGGAAGCCAAACGCTGGCCCGAATTGAAAACGCTTTTCGACGAATGCCAACGACTGTCCGGTGGAAACTTCCTGCTACTCCCCGGTGAAGAACCCAACAACTTTCTGGGCGGCCACTGGATGAATATTTTCCCCAAACCTGTGTACTGGCTTATGTCCCGCGGCAAGGATCAGCTTTTTGTGGAGAACCACCCTGACTACGGCAAGCTGTACCGGATTGGCAACAAAGAGGAAATGCTAAAACTCCTGGAATTGGAAAACGGCCTGGCCTGGACCGCTCACGCCCGAACCAAAGGCTCCACGGGTTTTCCCGACAAGTACAAGGACGAAGCCTTCTACAAATCTGACCGATTTTTGGGTGCCGCCTGGAAAGCCATGCCCGCCGATTTGTCCCAATCCAAACTGGGCAATGGTCGCGTACTTGACCTGATGGACGACATGGCCAACTGGGGGCAGAAAAAGTACGTCATCGGCGAAGCCGACCTCTTTAAGATAGAGCCCGACTACGAACTTTACAGCCACCTGAATGTCAATTACCTGCAAATGAAGGAAATGCCCCGCTTTGAAGTCGGCTGGCAGCCGGTACTGGACGCCATGCAAAACGGGAAGTTTTTCGTGACCACGGGCGAGATACTTCTACCAGCTTTCACAGTCAACGGTGTACAGGCCGGCGAAACTACCCAAACTGATGCGCAGGGAAAAGTGCAGGTAGCACTCAATATGAACTGGACTTTTCCGCTCAACTACGCGGAAATTATTTCGGGTGATGGGCAAAGTGTGTTCCATGAGCGCATTCCCCTGCATGATACGCAGGCATTCGGGCAGAAAACCCTCCAACTCTCCCCTACCCTGAAAGGCCGGAAATGGCTCAGGATGGAGGTATGGGACGTAGCCGCCAATGGAGCCTTTACGCAGATTGTCTGGTTGAAATAATCTAAATCACAAACTGACTGTACGTGCTTTTCCCGAATGCCGTAACTTCTACAGGGCCTACCTACCTCCGAATAACCCAAGGGACTTGTTTTTAGGCAATACTCAAAGGAGTAAAAAATCATCTTTTTACTTTTTTGAAAAAAGTGTTTACTCCATCTACTTTTCCGAAGCCAAAATATCATGAGACTTCCTCTCCTACTCGTATTCATCCTGCTTTCGGCGCGTATAGTTTTTGCCCAGACATTCCATATCCGGCAAAACCATACCTCAGCCCAAAGCAACTACGCAGCCAAACAGTTGATCCAGGCATTTCAGTCGCAGGGGTATACACTCTTACATGATAAACAACCTGAATACACTATTTTTCTGGAAAAGTTGAACCCTACTCTGGGTGCAGAAACCTATACCCTCGAACGCCAGAATAAAAATATAACTATAACCGGTGGTGATGAGCGCGGGCTCATCTACGGAGCCCTGTCGCTGGTAGAAGACCTGAAAAATGGCGTGAAGCCCGACAAAATAGCCGCGCGTAATGAACGCCCCCATCTTCCTTTCCGGGCCATTAAGTTTGATCTGCCCTGGGATACCTACCGGCACAGCGCCGCGCTGGACCTGCACTACGAAACCTGCCGGGATACTACCTATTGGAAAGCCTTCCTGGATATGATGGTAGCCAACCGCTTCAATGTATTGAGCTTGTGGAATCTGCATCCGTATACCTACATGATTCGGCCAGCGAACTTCCCCAAGTCCACTCCTTTCAATGATCAGGAGCTGGCCGAATGGAAAACTTTGTTTACAGCTATCTTTCGCATGGCCCGCGAGCGGGATATCGACACCTACCTGATTCCCTTTAATATTTTTACCAGTCCGGAATTTTCCAAAGCCTACAATGTAAATCCAGCGCTCAACAATCTGGACCACAAACATTTTGTGGACGGAGATACCTCTGAAATAGTCAAACGATACACCCGGGAGAGCGTGACGCAGGTTCTCGATGAATATCCCGACCTGACGGGTTTCGGCCTGACACTCGGCGAAGGCATGGGCGGCATGACCCCGCAGCAACGGGAAGACTGGATGAAAGCAACCATCATCGAGGGCATGCGGATGGCCGGTCGTAAAACCAAATTGATTCACCGGATTCCGTTTTCCAGCACTACCGGCTCACTGGGGGTGACCAGTGTCGACACGGAAAAACTAACCCGGAAATCCATCGAAGCCGAAGGAGCCCTGGATTTTATAGAGGGTCCCGTTTGGGCCGACCTCAAATACAATTGGTCGCATGCGCACTCCACGCCAACGCTGGTCAAAGTTCACGGTGGCAAGCTGTACGACACCTATTTCAACCCTGATCCCAGCGAGTACAAGATTACCTGGACGGCCCGGAATGAGGACTTCTTTTGCCTGCGCTGGGGAGTACCTGATTTTGTTCGTGCCCATATTGCCGCCAACAACCAATCCTACGTAGGAGGCTACTTTCTGGGATCAGAAACGTATATTCCTGCCAAGGACTACTTCACCGCTCTCGGCACCCCCGTAGACTGGACCTACGCCTTCGAGCGGCAATGGCTGTTCTATAAGCTATGGGGAAGGCTCCTGTACAATCCGGCCACAGGCGATGAAGTATTCCGGGCAGAATTTTCAAGGCGCTATGGAAAGGCCGCAGCTCCCTTGCTGGATGCCTACGCCCTGGCCTCTTCTACGCCGCTCCGGCTGGCTTCTGCTTTCGATTTTACCTGGGACTTTTCTCTCTATTCCGAAGGAATGATGGCCCATGATGCCAGGAAGAATGTTTCCTATATTTCAGTTGATCAACTCATAACCCAGTCACCCCTTGATCCGAACTATGTTTCGGTTCAGGAGTATGTTCAAAAAAGAAAGGCGGGAGAAACGTTCGACAACCAGCAGATGACGCCAATCCGGCTGGCGTCTCTACTGGAAAAAGATTGTCGGAAAGCGCTGGATATGGTCAAGTCTATCCCAACGGCCGACAACCGGTCGCTTCGTTATGAAGTGGCTGATGTGCAGGCCTGGTCGTACCTGGGGCTGCATCTGGCCGAAAAACTTCGGGGAGCCGTAGCGCTGCAAACCTACCGGCTTACCGGTCAGTTTCAGCGGAAAGAGGAGGCAATAGGGCATTTAAAACTAGCCCTGGAACATTGGGATGAGGTAATTAAAATTACCCGGCCACTTTACAACGACATGCCACTGGTACACCTAACTGAGCAGAAAGGAAGTAGCTGGGAAGAAAACAACAAGCTGCTCTTTCATTGGGCACTGCTGCGCCCGGAGGTAGCTAAGGACTTAGAAACTGCCCAAAACGCGGTGTTTCCCTAACGAAACGTTGAATGACGAACGCTGACAGCGTTTTGAACGCTGTCAGCGTTAAACCGATACCAGGGCCCGGTCGGTTGAGATGGCGGAATAGCCAACCTCGCTCCGATCACGGGCGTGGCAACCTTTACTCCTGTGATATTGGCCCGATTCAGGCGTTCTACGCTTTCGGTCCAGGGATGCAACGAGAGCTGAAAAGCACCCCAGTGGATCGGCATAAGCACCTTTCCTTTCAGGTCCAGAAAAGCCTGCATGGTCTGCTCGGGCAGCATGTGAATGGCCTCCCACTTTTTGTTGTACTGCCCACACTCCATCATAGCCAAATCAAAAGGGCCAAAGCGCTCTCCGATCTCTTTGAAATGTGGACCATAGCCGCTATCCCCACTAAAATAAACGGCATTTGTTTTGCCTTTGAGCACCCACGAGGCCCACAGGGTAGCGTTGCGGTCGTTCAAACCCCTACCCGAAAAATGCCGGGCGGGGGTAGCGGTGAGGCTCATGGTACCTGCTTCTGCCGACTCCCACCAGTCCAGTTCGGTAATTTTGCTGCTATCCACTCCCCAGCGCCGCAGGTGGCTACCTAACCCCAGGGGTACATAGAAATGACCGACCTCAGGGTTCAGTTTCTGAATAGACGGATAGTCGAGGTGGTCGTAGTGATCGTGGGAGAGCACCACAAAATCAATGTTTTGGAGAAGTGAAAAATCAATGGGCTGCCGATACTCAAACCGCTGACCTATAAAGGAAACCGGCGAGGCCGACGGACCGAGCATCGGGTCAAGCAGAATGCGTTTCCCTTCCATTTCAACCAGCACCGCAGAATGTCCAAACCAGGTGATGAAGAGTGAGCTATCGTAAACTGGTCCGGGCTTATTGGAGAAAGCTACGGGCAAAGGCTGATCGGGCTCAGCGTTTTCTACGGTCAAAAATTCCCGAATTGTTTCAATTCCATCCGCAAAACTCATATCCATGGAGGTAGGGATGGAGTTGACGAAAGAGCCATCCTCATAGTGAGGAGATTGCTTTATTTTTGCGAGGTGCTGCCCTTCCGGAGGCTGACCAAACTGGGGAGCTACTTTGATAAAAATGAAAATTCCCCCGATCAGGAGAAAAATGACAAGTAAGGCCTTTAAAAGTATATTCATAGTTTACTACTAAAATTCATCTCGAACAAAGTATTGCAAATTAACCCTTTCTGTGCACTCAAACTCTATTACCCTATGCGTATCTGCCTGCTCCTGGTCCTGTTTCTGATTCCCGACTTCACACAAGCGCAAACTAATACCCGCTGGTACAAGGGCAACACCCATACCCACTCCTATTGGAGCGATGGCGACGATTTTCCCGAAATGATTCTGGACTGGTACAAAACCCGGAACTACGATTTTATTGCTCTCTCTGATCACAACATTCTGGCGGACAAAGAGTTTTGGAAAGAGATCCCTGCCCATCCTTTTCGGCAGAAGCGCTTCCGGGAGTACCTGGCAAAATACGGCGAGCAATGGGTTACCTACAAAACCGATTCCGCCGGCAAAATCAGGGTCAAGCTAAAAACCCTGGACGAATTCCGGCCGCTATTTGAGGAGAAAGGCAAATTCCTGATCATCAAAGCCGAAGAGGTGACGGATAAGTTTGGCGACAAGCCCATCCACATGAACGCCATTAATATAAAGGAACTGATCAAACCCAGAGGCGGCAATAGTGTAGCTGAGGTGATGCAGAATAATCTTGATGCGGTGTATGAGCAACGCGAACGGACGGGACAACCGATGTTTCCGCACATCAATCACCCCAATTTTGGCTGGGCCATCAAGGCCAATGACATGATGAACCTACGCGGCGAGCGTTTTTTTGAAGTATACAACGGGCATCCGCACGTACATAACTACGGCGACTCCACTACCTATGGCATGGAAGAACTGTGGGATCAGCTGCTGATCAGGTACCTGCAGGACGGCAAGGAGCCCTTGTACGGGCTCGCCACCGACGACTCGCACAATTATCTGGAATACAAAGTGGGTCTGAGCAATCCCGGCCGGGGCTGGATTATGGTACGGGCAAATGAGCTTAGCCCAGAGGCTATCATTGCTGCCATGGAGAAGGGGGATTTTTATGCCTCTACCGGCGTCATGTTAAAAACCCTGACGGCTACCAAAAAGAAGTTGACTGTGGAAGTGGACCCGAAAGCGGGCGTTGATTATACGATCGAATTCTGGGGGGCACGACCAACCGCCGCAACCGAGCAGGAGCCTGAACGTAAACTCCTAAAAACGGTACGGGGCACCAAAGCCAGCTATGCCCTCCGGCCCGGCGATCTGTTTGTACGGGCGAAGATTATTTCGGATGTACCCCAGCCCAATCCATTTCAGGAAGGAGACCTGGAAAAAGCCTGGACTCAGCCACTTACCAGGTAATTTTGGTAAAAGGTAGGTGTGTAGGGGAGTTTCTACCATCGTGGGTGTTGAAATGGTACCACAATCTGGTATTTACGAAAACACATCAAAACTATATTTTTGAGGCATTTTCCAATTTTTATTTTAAATAATTGAATATTTACACTATTATATTTCAGGTAATATGACTATTGTCAGTTTTTTATTCTTTTGTAGCTAAATCAAAACTATCGGGTATAGTTTTAGGTTTTTAGTTGTCAGAGGCACCTCATTACAGTGTACCCTAAGAACTAACAATGTAGAACCATGAAAAAGCAAGTTATATTTTCCATAGCCCTGATATTTACCCTTATAGGCTGTAGCCCGAACGACGATAGCGTAGTGACAGCCAGCGACCGTCAGTTTATCCAGAATGCTTTCCAGAGAAATCTTTTGGATATTCAAACCAGTCAGATCGTACGCACACGCGGTACCATTGAACCCATCAAACGGTATTCCCAAATGTTGATTAGCCAGGCGAGCCTCAATCAGGAAGAGTTGCTCGACTTAGCCCGGAAGAGAGATATTCAGATGGCTGTAGAGTTGCAAACAACCATGCAGCAGGAAGTGAGCACGTTATTGAATACTCCTATGGAGAAATTTGACGAAACCTACCTCGCGATGATCATCCAATCCAGGAAAAAGGTTATCAGTTTGTACGAAGGGCAGATCCGGGACGGAAAGGACAATGCTTTGCGTGAATGGGCATCAAAAAAAATATCCGGTTTCAAGAAAGAGCTGGAAAACGCGGAGTCACTCGTAGAAATGAATTCTCTTTAGGCTTAAAGACAGCTGTTAGGTATTCTTTAACTACCTACAGCTGTTTTGCCGGAGTGGGTATACTTCTTTGGTAGTATTGAATACAATACTTACCCATATGCGTAATACATTCCTTGTTGCTTTTCTTTTTTTTCTTTTCCTGACCCCTTCGATCGCCTACTCCCAGGCAAAGGCTTCACCCAAGGTCTTCCTGAACTGCTCCGCCCGTTGTTATGGAGAATATGTTCGTTCTGAAATCACCTTCTTTGACTTCGTACGAGACAGGTACGCGGCTGATATTGAGGTCTTTATTCAAGCACTAGCCAACGGTGCAGGCGGTTTTGAATATACTCTGACGTTTACTGGCCAAAACGCTTACTCGTCTCTCTCCGATACCCTTGAATTTTCTACCCGGCAGGCTGACACAGAGGACATGGTCCGAAAAGAGATGGTTAAAAACATCAAAATGGGACTTGTGAAATTTATAGTCAACACCGATTTGTTCGAAGATGTTCTGATCGACTTTCCAAAGAGTCCGCAAACTGTGGAAGTTTTGCCCAAGGACAAATGGAATTACTGGGTATTTCGACTAGGTGGAAGGGCGTCTTTCCGCAGTGAAAGCAACAAAAAAAATTCTTCTATACGTACCGACCTCAGCATCAGCCGTGTCACCAATGCCTCTAAGTTTTCTTTATTCACCTACCACAACCAATATTTTGATAAATACACCATCGATGGCGAGGAAGTAACTGCCCGTAATACCAACTACGGAATCTCCTCGCTGTTCGTGAAAAGTATATCTCAACATTGGTCGGCAGGTGGGTTTTATCGGGGCTTTCATTCGGTGTATTCCAATATAGCCTTCTCACACAGCCTTGCGCCGGCCGTTGAGTACAGCATGTATCCCGTGTCGCAGGTCATGCAGCATCAAATACGCTGGATCTATCAGGCGGGATTCCGGAAACGTAGCTACCTGGAAACAACCATTTTTGATAAGCTACAAGAAACGCTTCCCTACCATCAGCTCACCGGTATCATGCGCATCACCGAGCCATGGGGTACCTTCAGCGCCGAGCTGAACGGATTTCAGTATCTGCATGACCCCAGTAAAAACCGGCTGAGTCTGGAAGTAGACCTCAACTGGCGCGTAGCCCAGGGACTTTCGGTATGGCTAAACAGTGATTTTAGCCTGATTAATAATCAGATTTCTCTGGCAAAATCAGAGGGAGACGCCAGCCAGATTCTTCTCAACAACCGGCAACTTCCTACCAGTTTCCGGTTTAGTTCTTCCGTGGGTATGTCGTATACTTTTGGCTCACTCAATAACAATGTCATCAACCCCCGCTTTTCAAATGTAAACTGACAACCCTGACAGGTACTAACTGTGGTACGGGCGTCCCGCCCGTCAACCCAAACAATCAAAAAAACTACAACCCCACCACCGTTACCCCCAGCGTAGCCCGGGCAATATGATCCAGCTCCGCCTCACTCCCCATTAAATGAATCACCGAATGCCGATGCGTCAGCCCCTGACCCGGCCCTAAAAAAGCCGCCGGCGATACACTTTCGAGTTCATAGAACGGTCCCATCTGACTGCCATCTTGCAGCGGACCATCGTTATAGGCATTCACGGCGTCGCCACGATACGGATCAGGTACCAGTTTCCATTCCTGATTGAGGTAGGTACCCTTTGAGTCTACATCGAAAACCGTCAGGGTAAGTACCTTATTGACGGCATCGTAGCTACCAGCGATGGGTTTGGCCCGTTGCGGCGGAATACCCAATTTACCCCGGCTTTTCCCATCGGCTTTGAAGTACAGCATCCCCTCCGTGTAGCGTACCCGGTCGGGTGGTATTTGTCCAAAGTAATCCGTTGTAGCTACTTTACCCTCCGCATTTTCTTTATAGGGAATCAGCACCGTAACGCCCGGCGAGGGTACAAACATATCGAGCATC
This sequence comes from uncultured Persicitalea sp., assembly GCA_950075905.1. Lineage (GTDB taxonomy): Bacteria > Bacteroidota > Bacteroidia > Cytophagales > Spirosomataceae > CATMVR01. The sequence continues at coordinate 14,381 of CATMVR010000026.1, forward strand.
CAGATACAGGGTGCGCCGGTTTTTTCCGTCCAGTCCAGATCGCCGGTATTGGTAATTGTATTCTCAGTTGCATATCCTACTACATTAACTCCGGCCAGAGGGGTACCCAGTTTTTCGGCTAACTCTGCTCCGGTCATCAGGCGAACCAAACGGTCTATTCTCATATTCAGCTTTGTTCCGCTGGAGGGGGTCAGCATCAGAGGTGTCGTCACTACCACCGTGCTTTCGTCGGCCGATACGATTTCCCAGGGCTCCGAATCAAAGGCCGCCGGGGTACGCCAGTTGTCAAACGTCATCTCTGCTCCCGGCTTGAAAAATAAGGAGAACTGCGCGCCTTCCGGTCCCAGCCACAGGCGGTTCTCGCTGCCGTAGGCATTCATGTGCGCATCCTGCGGCCCGTCGAAGGCCTTATAGTTGACCCAGCCAAAGCTCCGGCCCGACAAGCCAGCAGCCGTTGAGGTAAATACTTTCCCCTGGTACTTGGCCGAGACGATCACCTGGGCGGTACTGTCCTCGTTCATCAGTACGACCAGTTTGTCATCCTGATTTTTTAAAAAATTCAGATCATAACCAAAGCTTCCCGGCTCCAATGCCGACTGCTGATTTTCTTTTGGGGAGGAACACGACATACACAGTAGGGAAAGTAAAAGAAACAGTAAATTTTTCATGGTGGTATATCAAAAAGTAACGTTCAGTACCTTATTCTGATTCTTCCGCCTCACTTCAACCTCTATCTTCTGCCCTTTTTCAAATTTGCCCAGATTTTTCATATAGTCCTGAATGTCGTTGACGGGGTACTCTCCCATCCGGACAATAATATCCCCCGCTTCCATCCCAGCCACTTCCGCCGGACGATCCTTGCTCACGCCATCGATGCGCAGGCCTTTTCCGCCGAAACTATAATCTGGAATAATGCCCAAGGTCACTTTAAATGTCTGCTGCGTGGCCTGCGCATGGGGATTGCCCGCCTCGCGGAAAGTGGGTACTTCGCCGGACTTATCGAGTTCTTTTACCAGATCTACAATCAATTGCAGGATTTTCTGCTCGCCCTCGGCGTTGATCTTGTCCGTATCGTCGGAGGGCTTGTGGTAATCGGTATGAATACCCGTAAAGAAAAACAAAACTGGTTTTTCTTTCAGATAGAAAGAGGTATGGTCAGAAGGACCGATGCCCGACGAATCCACCGTGTACTTCACCTGATTTTGCCGGGCAATGCCGGGCATGAGTTTGCCCCAGGAGGGGCTAGTGCCCCAGCCACCGATGGTGATGCCCTTATCGGCTTCGAAGCGCCCTACCATGTCCATGTTGATCATAAAAGCCACCGACTCCATAGGTACCGTAGGATGGCCGGCAAAGTACTTGGAGCCGAATAGGCCCAGCTCTTCGCCCGAGAAAGCTATGAACAAAAAATTAACCTTTTCTTTCACATTGTTGCCCGCAAAGTACCGGGCCAGCTCAATTACCCCGGCGGTACCTGAGGCGTTGTCGTCAGCGCCGTTGTGGATTATGTCCTTACTTTCGGGTGTCAATGAACCAGCCTGATAGCCCTTGCCCAGGTGGTCAAAGTGCGCCCCGATCACAATCGTTTTTTCGGCCTGATTGTCCAGAAAACCCACCACATTGCGGGCTGTCATCTGATGTGGAATACCCTCAAAAGACATCACCACCGGAAAAGCCTGAAAGTACGTACCGAGGTCACCCTTGGGGGTCAATCCGGCTTTCAAAAACCAGTTTGCAATGTAGTTGGCGGCGCGAATTTCGCCGAGCGAGGCAGTGCCCCGGCCTTCCAGCTGGTCAGAGGCTAGGTACTCGACGTGTGCTCTTATAGCGGCGGGAGAAAGATTCTGGGAGGAAGTGACCAGCGGCATGCTTCCGAGCAGAACCGCAGCCAGAATGTGGCGAAAGAAAGTATGTATCATGATTGCTTGTCCAATGCTTCTTTGATTTCCAATAGAAAAGATTTAACCCGCGTGAGCCGGTGAATGAGGTTTTGGGCCGTTTCGCGGTGGTTGAGCTGATTACGTGCGCCTTCAATGGTACGGCCCTGATCCTGCCGCTGATGCATGATTTTGCGCACCACCTCAATGTCTTCCACCGTATAGCGGCGCCGGTTGCGGGAGTCGCGCTTAGGGCTCAGGTGGGGGAACTTCTTTTCCCAAAAGCGTAGGGCCGAAGGCTGACAGCCCACAATTTCGGCCACTTCGTTGGTATCGTAGTAGCGCTTGTTTTTATCTTCCATTGAAGTGTTTTCTTCGAGTATTCAAAAATACTGTGCATTTCATTACTGAGAGTACAACGTACTAAACATTCTGTATTTTCCCTACCTTTGCGGGAATTTTAATGAGCCGATAGCTATTAGGAAAATAGCTATTTGCTCATTAGCCGGTAGGTTTTTAGCCAGTATATCATGACCCTAAGTTGCCATACTAAATAAATATACATTTTGCATATTGGCTGATTTTCAACAAGTTTATAAGTCAATTTTCAGACGTCATTCAGCTAGAAGCTAATGGCTAACAGCTAATAACCTAACAGCTAACTACCTAAAAGCTAACCACCTAACAGCTAACCACCTACCAATGACTTCGCATCAGATTCGTCAGGCTTTCCTTGATTTTTTTAAAAGTAAAGAACACCTTATTGTTCCGTCGGCACCGCTTGTGGCCAAAAATGACCCCACCCTGATGTTTAACAACTCCGGGATGGCACAGTTTAAAGATTTTTTTCTGGGCAATGGTACCCCCCCTTCAAGGAGAATCGCCGACACCCAGAAATGTCTGCGCGTAAGCGGCAAGCACAACGAC